>JALURJ010000295.1 GCA_027016915.1 Desulfurococcales archaeon
GTTCTATTTTTAGACATTCAAACTCTCCACATATCGTGAAGTTAGCTATATTTTTGCTTTGATATCATAGGCTTCGAATACCCCGTAGTGGCTTGAATAAACCTCGCTAGAGCTACATTTAACTCTCCTTAGAACTGGAACATAGAGGCGAGAAACTTGTCGTGTTGCCTATTAGAACCCACTGGCACCTGCCTCTAGAAGAGCTTCCAACAATCCAGCGGCACACTCTCCAGTCTCAGGAAAGGGGTCATACCACTCTCATTACCGAACACACAGATTCTTTATGTCCTCCTAAAACAGCCTACTCTATATAAGCGTTAAGAGGAACCTTAAACAGGAACATTAAGCTACCCTCATTCTGGGCCACAATAACCACGATAAGGCAGACCTCTAGACCAATTGCCAGAAGGGGTTAGCCGAGAGGAAGCGAAAAAGTTGCAAGGCTCCTCAAAGGCTGAAAGAATCCCTTGTTGTTAGAGCTAGATTGGGACTCACTCCTTGGGAGTTGCGCATTGTGCTTCCCTTCGGTTACGATGAAAGCTACGTCTACAGGCTCATAGGGAGATATAAACGGTGGATAACTAGGAGGTATACTCAGCCCTCAGAGACTGTCGAGAAGGCTAGGGAGCTGGAACTTGTGAACCGGCCTCCTGACGAATTCAGGAAGCTTGTGATGAAGCTGGCCCACGAGTATGCCAAGGAGTTGGGTGTCAGGATCAACAGAATCTATGTGCGCGGGATGGCGAGGAAATGGAGTAGCTGCAGTGTTCGGGGCAATATAAATATCAGCAGGCTGGCCAGGTTCCTGCCAGAAGATCTGGTCAAATACCTGGTGTACCACGAGGTTTGCCACTTAATTGAGAGAAATCACGGAAAACGGTTCTAGGGGCTGGTTGCGCGGAGATTCCCAAACCATGAGGAGCTGAGGAAAAAACTGCTGGCATATCAGGTTAAGCTGGCCATGCTGGGCTATCTGAGGCTCTAATAGCTCTGTACGGCACTTCCAAGCTCTGTGGCTCTCTTAGTGGCCTCCAGGACGGCGTCGATCAGGGCCTTCTTGGCGCCTAAGGCCTGGATAGCCATTATCCCCTTGATCGTCGTCCCGGCGGGCGTGGTCACTGCGTCCCTGAGTTCCGCAGGGTGCATCCCGTTGCTTAGCAGGGTCTTCGCTGTGCCCAGCATGGTGTGTAGAGCTACCTTCCTGGCTAGGTCCCTAGGGAGCCCGGCAGCCACGCCGCCCAGCGTCAACGCGTCCAGGATTTCGGCCAGGAAGGCGGGGCCGCTACCGCTCAGGGCCGTTAGGGCATCCATGTATCTCTCGTCTACCCACTCGTAGACCCCTAGGGCTCCGAAGAGCCTCTCTACGAGCCTCCTGGCCCGGTGGGGGAGGCTTTTCGCTGCTAGCACCGTAAAGCTGGATCTCGAAACGACGTTTATATTGGGCATGGCCCTGACCACGTAGGCATCAGGTAGTCTCTCGGCGAGCCACGAGAGAGGGACGGCTGCCGCCACTGAGACGATCACCCTACCCTGCGCGACGCTCTGCACCTCCTCCACTACGCCGGGCAACTGTTGAGGCTTTACTGCCAGAACAGTTATGTCGGCCTCCTCCACGGCGGCCTTGTTGTCCTCAGCCACCCTAGCTCCCAGTCTCCTGATCCTCCTCAGAGTAGAAGCCTTCCTACCCGTAGCAACCACGCTCCAGCCGAGGCCAGCGTCGAGAACACCTCCTATGATGGCCGAACCTATGGTGCCAGCACCTATTACGGCCAGAACAATCTGTTTAGCCTTCTGGAACCAAGATCCCTCGCACCCTCTAACCCACTATATGGACATCATTATAAGTTTTACGTGCCATACCATGGATACATCGAGCCCAGTAAAGCCCTCTATGGATAGCCGTACTGAGGATCGATCTTTATAGCTTCCAGAGAACCAATCTTGCTTCAGGTAGCATCCATGGTTAATGTATCCAGCATTGTTCTCGGGAAGGGTGGGCCGAGGGTTCCAGTCGTCGGGCTGGGCCTCTGGCAGGCTGGATTCAAGATGTGGGGGCCCAGAGATGAGGATGCTTTGAGGGAGGTCAGGGAGGCTATAAGTCTTGCCGTCGAGTATGGTCTTACCCTGTTTGACACTGCGGAGGTTTACGGCCACGGGTTCTCTGAAAGCCTTCTAGGCGAGGTTGCGGGCAACCGTGACGATGTGGTTGTGATCTCCAAGGTAGCGGGCTACAGGGTTACGAGGCGGGGTGTGGTTAAAGCGGTTGAGGGTATGAGAAGGAGGTTGAGGCGGGACGCTGTGGATGTTGTGCTTCACCATTGGCCACCTTCCGTGCATTCTTCAGTGTGCAGCGTGGTTAGAGCCTTGGAGGAGGCGGTAGAGAGGGGCCTTGCCAAGTATATCGGCGTGAGTAACTATCCGGAAGACCTGCTGGAAAGAGCAGTGGAGTGTGTGAAGCGACACGAGATCCTGGTGGATCAGGTCCAGTATAGCCTGGCATACAGAGTTGTGGAAAGGGGGCTGAAACCCCTGGCTGAAAGGCTGGGTGTCACCATAATGGCTTGGAGCCCTCTAGCTAAGGGGGCTTTGGCCGGGAAAACCGTGGCAGACAACAAGGCTAGGAAAAATGACCCTGTTTTCGAGGCTGCCTCGACGGACGAGGAACTGCTTGATGTTCTGAGGAGGGTGGCGGACAGACTTGGGGCGAGCATGGCCCAGGTTGCTGTTGCCTGGCTTATAGCCAAGAGCGCCGTACCTGTGGTTGGATTTAGGAAGAAGAGGCATGTTGAGGAAGCCGTTGCTGCCGCCAAGCTTCAACTCCCTTCATGGGCGGTTCGGGAGCTGGATAGGGCTTCGGAGAAATACGTCTCCCGGTGGGGCGGGAAGTACGGGGCTGTCCAGAACCTGCGCTGGGTTCCCTCACCAATACAGATGCTGGTGCTCAGGCTTATGGGGGGAGTCTAGCCTGGACGGGTATAGGTTAAATCCCACCTATGATTAAAGATAGATAGCTGGTCGCCTTGAGCCATGAGCGCAAAACTGTCTACGTCCCGCTGCTGGTCCTCATGCTGCTCTCCCCGATGACGGCGGAGCTGCTTACGGGCTCGACTCCGCCTGCCGAGTTCTTCAACCCCGTTAACCTGGCCATCCTCATGCTGTTCTACGGCTCAGCCGCCGCGCTGATCCGCGAGGTCTGGGCAGTCATGAGTCTTGCCCCCTCCTCCCTACTCCTCCTGGGAGCCGCCTACGGCGTGTGGGAGGAGGGCTTGGTGGTTGGCTCCTTCTTCAACCCTGAGTGGAAGGACCTTGGCGTGTTGAGAGGTTATGGCAGGGTGCTGGGGATCAACACCGTCTGGACGGCATACCTGACGCTCTTCCACGCCTTCTACAGCATTGCCCTCCCGGCGCTTTTCGTCTCGTCGGTTTATGCTGGGAGAGCCTCCGGCCCCTGGCTCTCCAGGAGAACAGTGTACTTGTTGGTTTCAGGTTTCGCCCTGTCCAGCCTTCTGATACACGTAGCAGTAGGGTATGGGTTAAGCCCCCGGCAGCTGGCCGGATCTCTGGTGGCCGTGTTCATGTTGGTGGGCGTAGGGCTTAAGGGTAGAGCCAGTATCGCGCGGTGCTCGGAAACCTTTAGCTCCAGCTGGAAGGAGGCTGCTTGGTGGTGTGGGTGGGGTTTCACCCTCTTCGCAGGCATGTGGCTGCTGCCTGCTGCTGGGGCTCCACCCTACGTGTCTCTAGCGGTGGCCCTCCTCCTCTTCCTAGCCGCCTATAGGAGGCTCGGCGGGATGGGGGCGCTCAGGATGGGTGTGGAAAGAGGCCGTCTATGGGGAGTTCTCGTGGGGTCAACCCTCCCAATGATTCTGGTCTCCCTCCTCTCCCTAAACCTGGTCGCCCCTGCAGCTTACCTGGCGCTTCTGCTCTACGTTAGGTGCTCCTCGGGCCGAGCCCCATGATATTTATTGGATCTCGGCAAGTCACCGTTCCGGGAGCCATGTTCTGGAGGGTTTACAGGTTTCCACGATACAGGCTCATATCCTTGCCTACTCCTCTGGAGAAGGCCGAGAATCTGGGTAGGAGGCTCGGGATAGAGCTGTACGTGAAGCGGGATGACGTTATGGAGCTGGCCCTGGGCGGCAATAAGGCGAGGAAGCTGGAGTATATTCTGGGCGACGCCTTGGCCAAGGGGTGCGACACCCTCATCACTATAGGGGCTTACCACTCGAACCATGCCAGGCTCACAGCCGCAGCGGCCAGGAAGGCTGGCCTGGACGTCCACCTAGTCCTAACGCCGCCGGGGTCCCCTGAGCCTCAGGGCAACCTGCTGCTCGACATGCTCCTGGGGGCGGAGATACACTATGCCAGCAGCGAGGAGGAGGCCACTTCGATGATGGAGGAGATAGCTTCTAGGCTCAAAGAGCGGGGGAGGAACCCCTACATAATCCCTGTTGGGGGCTCCTCGCCGTACGGCGTGCTGGGCTATGCTGCGGCGGCGCTGGAGATCATGCAGCAGCTTAGAAGCATGGGTGTGGAGCCGGGATACATAGTTCATGCCAGCGGTACGGGTACAACTCAGGCTGGCCTGATCCTGGGCTTAAAGCTTCTCGGAGCTGAGGTGGAGGTTGTGGGTATAGGTATAAGCCGGCCTCTCAGGGAGGCTAGGGAAAGGGTTTCACGGCTGGTGGGGGAGGCGGCGAAGCTGCTGGGGGTGGATGTAGGGCTAGAGCCTGAGGAGATAGTGATTATGGATGACTACAAGTTCGGCGGCTATGCTAAGATAACCCGCGAGGTGGTTGAGACCATGAAGCTGGCCGCCCGCGTCGAGGGGCTTATCCTGGATCCCGTCTATACGGCTAAGGCGCTGTACGGGTTGATGGACCTGGCATCCAAGGGGTACTTCGAGAAGGGTGCCGTGGTGTTCATCCACACCGGCGGAACACCTATACCGTTCCAGAAGGCCGACATAATCACCAAGTATCTCTAGCGCTCCGCGCGGCTAGGCTGGGAACGTTTATAGAAAGTCTGGCCATGATCTGACCTGTATCCGGGTGAGTGTTTGTCCGGGGTTAGGGTGGGTGTAGACATAGGAGGCACTTTTACGGACCTGGTGGCCTTCGACGAGTCGAGCGGCAGGCTCCTCCACCTCAAAATACCTACAACCCCCAGGGACCCCTCCAAGTGCTTCCTAGAGGTCATGGAAGCCCTAGACGTGGAGGTCCAGAGGATCAGCATAATAGTTCATGCCACCACGTTGGGCACCAACATGTTCCTGGGCCAAACAGGCCTTGAGCCCCCGAGGGCGGTTTTGATAACCAACAAGGGGTTCCGCGACATCATAGAGATTGGGAGGCAGAACAGGCCCGAGCTCTACAACGTGTTCTTCACGCGGCCAAGACCCCTGGTCCCCCGCTCGATGAGGATCGGCATACCGTGCAGAATAGGGCCCGGCGGCGAGGAGATCGAACCGCTTGACGAGGAGGAGGTTGCACGGATCGCCAGGGATCTCTGCGGCTCAGCCGAGGTTTTCGCAGTCTCCCTGCTCCACAGCTATAGGAACCCGGCCCACGAGAAAACGGTTAAAGAGATAGTGGAACGGGAGTGCCCCGGAGCAGTGGTTGTGGCGAGCCACGAGGTCGACCCCCAGCCCGGCGAGTATGAGAGGACCAGCACCACGCTGGTCAACGCTCTCCTCAGACCCATGCTCTCCAAGTACCTCTCCAGGCTTGAAGCCAGGCTGCGTAGAAGGGGGTACAGGGGAAAATTACTCGTGATGCGGAGCAGCGGTGGAGTAGCCGATCTCAAGACCGCCGTGGAGATGCCTGCAGCCTTCATAGAGAGCGGCCCTGCGGCAGGCGCCATAGCCGTGGCCTACATGTCAAGCCTCATGGGTATAGACAGGGCCCTAGGCTTCGACATGGGCGGCACGACGGCCAAGGCCTCCGCCATAATCGGCGGGAAGCCCGAGGTGGTCCCCGAGTACGAGGTGGGCGGCAGGGTCCACATGGGGAGGATGCTGAGGGGCTCAGGCTACCCGGTTAGGTTCCCCTACATAGACCTGGCCGAGGTGAGCGCTGGCGGGGGCACCATAGCTTGGGTCGACGAGGGCGGGGCCCTAAGGGTAGGCCCCATTAGCGCTGGCGCCGAGCCCGGGCCCGCATGCTACGGTAGGGGCGGCGAGAAGCCAACCGTAACTGACGCTAATCTTCTCCTAGGAAGGCTGCCCAGAGCGCTGGCTGGAGGCTCGATAGCGCTGAGCGAGGAGCTAGCGCGGAAAGCGGTGGCCAGGGTGGGAGAACAGCTTGGCATGGACCCCCATGAGGCTGCAGCGGGCATTATAAGGATAGCTAACACCATCATGGCCAGAGCCCTACGCTTGGTGAGCATAGAGAGGGGCCACGACCCCCGCGAGTTCTCCCTCTTCGCATTCGGGGGTGCAGGACCCCTTCATGCGGTGGCGCTGGCCCAGGAGCTGGGGGTGAGGGAGGTTGTGGTCCCTCCCCTCCCCGGGGTCTTCTCGGCGCTGGGCCTCCTGGTAGCCGATTACCGCCACGACTACTACGCCAGCGTAGTGAAGAGGGCGGACATGGTGGAGGATGGGGAGATTGAGGAGAAGTTTAGGCTACTGGAGGAGAGGGCTGTAAGAACCCTTAGGTCGGAGGGGGTTCCCGAGGAGAACATCCGGTTGGTTAGGATGCTCGGCATGAGATACTGGGGCCAGGCCTACGAGCTAACCATACCCTACAGGGGGAGTGTGGAGGAGGCTGTTGCTGATTATCATGCAGCCCATGAGGCCCGCTACGGCTACAGCATGCCCGAGGAGGAGGTGGAGATAGTTGTCGCCAAGCTAGAGGCTGTAGGCCTCGTTCAGAAACCGAGGCTCCCCTCCGGGCAGATGGTGGAGCACAGGCCCGAGCCAGCGGGGCGCAGGGAGGTGTACTTTGAGGACGAGGGTTGGAGGCCTACACCCATCTATAGGAGGGAGAAGCTTAGGCCCGGAGCAGTGGTAGAGGGGCCGGCCATCATCGAGAGCTACGAGAGCACAGTTCTGGTGCCGCCCGGCTTCACCTCCCGGGTTGATTCGTGGTACTCCCTCATAATACGCTCCGAGGAGATGTGGGGGTGAGGGGTTATGGGTCGGAGGAGCATTTCCTTCGAGGTCGTGAGGAACGCGGCTATCTTCATCTCCGAGGAGATGGGCGTGGTTTTGAGGAACACCGCTTACAGTCCGAACATAAAGGATAGGCTGGACCATTCCTGCGCCATCCTCACCCCCGAGGGAGAGCTGGTGGCTCAGGCCGAGCACATACCGGTGCATCTCGGCAGCATGGCCGTGGGGGTGGAGAACACCTTCAGGTACCTGGAGAGGGAGGGGGAGACCCTGGATCCCGGAGACGTTATCATGGTTAACGACCCATACATAGCTGGAACCCACCTTAACGACATCATGCTGCTGAAACCCGTGTATGCCGGGGGGCGCATCATAGCGGTGGTGGCCAACAAGGCCCACTACGTGGATGTGGGAGGGATGGTTCCGGGAAGCATAGGGGGCGAGGTGCGGGAGCTGCTGCAGGAAGGCGTGGTTATCCCTCCTGTAAAGCTGGTTAGAAAGGGTGTTCTCCAGAAGGGCATCATGAAGCTTGTGGAGGCCAATGTGAGGACCCCTAAGTATTTCCGCGGGGATCTCAGAGCCCAACTAGCAGCGCTAAACGTCGGCGAGAAGAGGCTGAAGGAGCTAGCCATCAAGTATGACCCCAGCACTCTTCTCGAGGCCTGGAGCTACATCCTCGACTACACGGAGCAGTACACCAGGAACAGGATACTCAGGGAGGGAAGGCCGGGCAGCTACGGGGCGGAGGACTACGTGGAGATCCCGCGCCTAGGCCTAATACCCATACGGGTCAGGGTGGAGATAAGAGGCGGAGCTATTAGGGTGGACTTCACAGGTACAGCTAGGCAGGTAGAGGCCCCCCTTAACGCGGTATATGGGGTCACGGTTGCAGCCACGAGCTTCGCCTTGAAGAGCCTGGTGGACCCCGAGATGCCCTTCAACCACGGCTTCTTCCGGGTGGTCGACATCTACGCTCCGCCGGGCAGCCTGCTTAACCCCACGCCCCCGGCACCCGTCTCAGGCGGCAATGTGGAGACCTCCCAGAGAATAGTCGATGTCGTCTTCAAGGCGCTGGCCGGGGCGTTCCCCGAAAGGGTGCCGGCAGCCAGCTGTGGCAGCATGAACAACATAAT
>JALURJ010000296.1 GCA_027016915.1 Desulfurococcales archaeon
GTCTATAACAGCCACGGAGTCCAGGCTTCCAGCAGGGGCACGGAGTCGATGGCGTGGATAGAGGTTGTCGCCGCGGGCGACGGCGACACCACTCCCGGCTGCGCCTCGTGGGCTGGTTCGAGGGTGGAGCTTGTGGACACTGTGTCGATCGCCAGGGAGGCGGTGGAGAGGGCTCTGTCGAGTCTGAAGCCTGTGAAGCTGGAGGGCGGCGTGATGCCGGTGATATTCACGGAGAAGGCACTGTTCATGCTGCTGAACTTCAGCCTCCACCAGGCCTTGAAAGGGGACAATGTGGTTAGGGGTAGAAGCCCCTATGCCGGGAAGGTAGGGGAGCAGGTGGCTGTGGAGAGCCTCACGGTGAGGGACAGGGGCCTCATGCCGGGCGGCCTGGCCACCGACAGGTTCGACGACGAGGGTGTTCCGATGAGGGATAAGGCCCTCATAGAGGGGGGTGTGCTTAGAGGCTTCCTCTACGACACCTACTGGGCCAGGAGGGCTGGCGCCGAGCCCACGGGCAACGCTTTGAGGAGCGGGTACTCGGCCATGCCGACCATAAGGTTCACGAACCTGGTGGTGGAGCCGGGCGACGCCTCGAGGGACGAGATGCTAGCGGAGACGAGGAGGGGTCTCCTTGTAGACGACCTACAGGGGGCCCACAGCACCAACCCGGAGACCGGGGAGTTCAGCGTTGTAGCCACTCCCGCGTGGCTCGTTGAGGGAGGAGAGCTGAAGCCTGTTCGTGGAGTGATGCTGGCTGGCAATGTCTACGATATAGTGAAGGAGATAGACATGGTGGGTCGTGAGGTCAGGCCTCTGGGCAGCTTCTACTCGCCGTGGCTCAGGTTTTCCAGGGTCCGCGTGGTCTCCAAGCACTAGGCCATTCTTTCCCGACCCCAACCTGTATATACTGCCTGCGCGACATCTAGCACCGGGATCCCCCATGCCCCTAGTAAGGTGGCACGGACACGCGTGCTTCGAACTCGTCTATCCCGGCTTAACGGTGGTGATAGACCCCCACGACGGGTACAGCCTCGGCCTCCCTAGGCCCAGCTGCCGCGCAGACCTTGTACTGGTCACCCACGACCATTTCGACCACAACGCCGTGGAGGTGGTTTCGAAAAACGGCACCAGGGTTTTCAGAGGGACTGCCGGGGAGACGAGGGTCGGCGAGCTGGTGATCACGGGGGTGAGGCTCCCCCACGACAAGTATGAGGGCGCTAGGAGGGGCTGGGTTACAGCCTACGTCGTCGTGGGGAGAGACGGGGTTAGGCTGGCCCACCTCGGAGATCTGGGCGACATGCCGTCACCGGAGCATGCCGAGGCGCTCCGCAGCGTGGACGTCATGTTCCTCCCCGTGGGGGGCACCTACACCATAACCGCCTACGAGGCGTGGGAGCTGATCAACCAGCTGGAGCCCAGGGTTGTGGTGCCCATGCACTACTGGGTCCCCGGCATGAACCTGCCTATAGACCCCATCGACGAGTTCATGAAATACGTGAAGAAGTGGAGGGTGGTGAGACTGGAGAAGCCCGAGTTCGAGGCTTTGTCCGACAAGCTTCCCGGGGAGCGGAGCGTATACGTACTGCCCCCTCCGCGAGGGTGAAGGCTTTTGCCCAGGGAGTACCCTGAAGCACCGGTGGTCGGTGTAGGCGTGGTGGTGCTTGAGGGGGACAAGATACTCCTAGTTAGGAGGGCCAATAGCCCTGGGGCGGGGAAGTGGAGTGTGCCGGGAGGCCTCCTAAAGCTGGGCGAGACCGTCTACGAGGCGGCTGTGAGGGAGCTGAGGGAGGAGACGGGCCTTGAGGGTGTGGCGAGGGGCGTGGTAGGCGTGGCTGAGTACATAGAGTCTAGGGGTGGTAGGGTCAGGTTCCACTACGTTATAGTCGACGTGCTGGTGGAGCCCCAGGGCGGGGAGCTGAGGGCAGGCAGCGACGCCCTGGAGGCGGACTTCTTCCCCTTGAAGGAGGCGGTGAAGATGGACCTCACAAGGAACTCTAGGACCCTGGTTGAGAGGCTTCTGCGCGGGGAGAGGAGGCCTCTAAGTGTAATATCTTCTAGGATAGAATCATAGTACTGCTCTACCAGTCTTTTTCTTTAGAAGAAAATCCTTACCTTCTTAGTCCTGAGGGGCTCGCGGTGGTCCTCCATCATCAAGTAGAGCTCCAGCGCCCTCCTTATGACCTCGCTGCGCGTCTTACCCTTGTTCCTCGCATACTTGTCGAGGCGCTCCAGCAGATCCTCCTCCAGTTTAAAGGTCACTATCCTCAATGCTACTCCCGATATGGGTATTACATGCAGAATAGATAAGCATGCTCTTGGACAATGTCATATGTAGGAAGATTGATAAGAAAAGACTGGAGGTATTATATTTATATATTAGAATCACAAGAGTTTTCTTGTAGGGAGAAGACTGTTGCCTACGGTGCACTTATCGGTGCCTGACAAGGTGTACAGGGAGCTTAAGAAGCGTGCCGAGGAGCTTGGAATACAGGTTACGGACCTGGTTAAGGTGTACATCAGGCTTGGCCTCAACGGGTCGAGCGACACGCTTGGCCTAGGGGGAACAAA
>JALURJ010000297.1 GCA_027016915.1 Desulfurococcales archaeon
CATCGCTTCTCACAATCAACCCTCCAGCTGGCATGGGGGCTAAGCCCAGCTTGTGGGGATCCATAGTTACACTCATGACACCGGGGTTCTGGAAGCCAAATTTTCTACCAGGATAAATTAGGGGTGCCACGAAGCCACCAAGCGCTGCATCCACGTGGACCACGCTGCCGCTCCTCTCAGCCACCAGCGCGATTTCCTCTATGGGATCCAACACCCCCAGACCCGTGGTCCCCAGGGTTGCTACAACGACGCCGGAGCCCTGAGAAGCCATTTTTACCTCAAGCTCCTCAATAGAGAGCTTGTAGCGGCTGTCCAACCCTACTCTCACCAGCTTCATCCCGAGAAGCCTGGCGGCTTTGAACACGGAGTCGTGTGCTGTGGGCGCCGCATACACTGTTCTATAGCCATGCTCCCTAGCCAGGTAGAGTGCCGCGAGGTTAGCCTCGCTGCCTCCGCTGGTTACCATGCCTGTGCAGGCCCTGCACCCCATTATTTCCCCCATCATGGCGGCTGCCTCTACTTCGAGTTTCCTGAGCTCGGCGAAGAGCTCGATATCATTTATGTTGTACAGATGGAATAGCTGGAAAACCGCAGCGCCTAAGGGGTGGGGCGGGGTAGTCATGGACCCCAATATGCCGCCCGTGTAGTGGTCAGGCAGCTTCCCCAGGATGCTGCGAAGCCTTCTAAGAATGCTTAGCCAGTCCTCACCTCTCCTCGGCAGCCTACCCATCCTAGCACCACTCCGAGCAGTAGACTCCGCGGTTTTTAAGGAAACCTGGAGAAGGGCTGGTGGGCCCGCGGGGATTTGAACCCCGGACCTCCGCCGTGTCAGGGCGGCGTCCTAACCAGGCTAGACGACGGGCCCGCCTGCTCCGGATTTAGGGTTTGGGGGCATGGGATTATAAAAATTAGTGGTCTGGCCAGGCGATACTGTTAAACGCGGCGATGAGTAAAGTTGTAGCGGGGATGAGGAAACGACGGTCTCCGGACCGCTAGCCAGCGGGCTGAAGAGCATTCTCCTATCCGACCTGAAGGGCTAGCCCAGCCCGCCAGCCTCCAACTGTCTTTGGAGCTTGGCGAGAAGCCCCTTCTTACGCTTCAGCTGCTTCATAGCCTTCTTAATGTGCTTGTAGTAGTCTAGGAGCTCCTTTACCTCCTCAGGAGTGGTGCCGGAGCCTATGGCGATCCTCCTTACCCTCCTCTTATCTATGATCTCAGGCTTATCCAGCTCCTCGTACGTCATGGAGTTGATTATGGCTAGCCACCGCTCCATCTTCTTCTCAGTCATGCCAAGCTTGTCCTCGTCGGGGAGGGCTAGGCTGAAGCCGGGTATCATCTGGAGGATCTTTCTGAGAGGCCCGAGGCGCCGTATCTGCCTTATCTGGTGATAGATTGTTCTCATGTTCATCCTACCGCTCAACATATCCTCAACGGTTTTCTGCAGCTCCGCCGTCTCCTCAAGGCTTTTCATCCTCTCCATCAGGGCTTCTATGTCGCCCATGCCGAGGAGGCGTCCCACGAAGCTCCTAGGCTTGAAGGGTTCCAGCTCTTCGACTTTCTCCCCTGTACCTATGAACTTGAGGGTGGCACCCGTAGCAGCGACAGCGCTGAGGGCCCCGCCTCCCTTGGCCGTCCCGTCCAGCTTGGTGACTATTATGGAGCCTATGGGAGCCGCCTCGTGGAACCTCTTGGCCAGGTCGTAGGCCTTCTGCCCCATGGCGGCATCCATAACCAGTATGACCTCGTCTGGCTTGACTGCCTCGGAGATCTGTTTCATCTCCTCCAAGAGCGCTGCCTCGCTACCATAGCCGTGGCGTCCAGCAGTGTCTATGATAATGATGTCGCTTCTGCCGCGCAGCTCTTCAACGCCGCGGCGGGCTATAGCAACCGGGTCCTTGCCTCCCGGCTCACCGTAGAAAGATACACCCACGAGCTCGGCTAGCTGTCGGAGCTGGTCATAGGCCCCCGGCCTGTAAGTGTCGGCAGCGACCAGGCCTACCCTATACCCTTTCTTCTTGTAGTAGTAGGCCAGCTTGGCGGCGGTGGTGGTTTTGCCGCTTCCCTGGACGCCGACCAGCATTATTATGTAGGGCTTGTAGGGGGGCTCGGTCTCTGGGATCCTGTCGCCGCCGAAGATCTTGGCCAGCTCCTCGTATACTATCTTTACGAACCACTCCCTCCTCGACGCCCCGGGCGGGGGTTTCTCCTTAAGCGCCCTCTCCTTGATACTCCTGGTTAGCTGGAAAACAAGCTTAACATTGACGTCTGCGGAGAGGAGGGCTCTCTGGAGATCCCTGATGAACTCGTTTACCGCCTTTTCGTAGGTTGAGGCGGAGCGCAGGAACTTGCGTACAGCCTCTTTTATACTGTCTAGGCCCGGCATCCCTAGTTTACCTTACCCTCATTATCATACGCTTGCCCATGACCTCCCAATATTCGACCTCCACGCCGGGCTGAAGCTTCGCCAGGAGGTCGGGATCCTCCGGCTTCTCTATCTCGAAGGTCTCGAAGGTCTCCATATCCATTATCTGGAGCGAGGAGCCCATGTCAGCTATAACCTGGCCTACCCGCTTATCAATAATCGGTATCTCCACCTTCTGGCTCACCGGGCCCACAAGAGTCCTCTTATTGCCAGTGAACAAGCCTATAGCCACCACGTGGGCCTTGGCGCTTCCATGCTTACCCGTCTTAGCCTTGGTTATCTCGACGACCCTGCAAGGCTCACCGCCTATAATGACGTAGTTGCCCTTCTTCAGGTCGCCCAGCGTTCCGAAAGTCTTGCTCATAGCAACCAGCCAGGTCCATATACTCCGAAGAGCCCTTATAATAAATTCCCTTGAAACGTCGGAACGCCTGCTTCCAGGACCTCCAGCGAAAAATAATATAAAACACTCCTCCTTCAACCTAGTACCCGGTGCCGCGGTAGTATAGCCCGGCCCAGTATGCGGGCCTGTCAAGCCTCCAAGAGCTGGAGGCACTGAAAGCCCGTGACCCGGGTTCAAATCCCGGCCGCGGCGCCAGCCTCCTTCTCACCCCCCAGCTAGCCCGTGAAGCACAGGGCCAACTCCATGGCCCCCAACATCATGAAGGCAAACCCGACCATCGCCGGAGCGGCTATGTAGCCCAAGCCTGGCGACGTCCTCCCAATGAGGCGGATTACGGCCGCCAGGAAAACAGCGAGTATCACGGTTATAATATGGATGGCAAGGTACGTGGTCTTCGAGCCCCACCTGTCAGGCTGCATGTTAGTGGAGAAATGTACTGGAACCCTATCGGGCATCGAGGGATAGACCACGGCCAGCGAGTATGCTGTGACCAGCAGCAACAGGGCTAGGCTGGCTGCGAGAACCCTGCCATCCCCGGACCGCGTCACCACGTCGCCGCCCATGGCGGGGTTTTTACCTGCTATACTCTTTATCCTCTCGACCAGAGCTAGGGGCGCTTCAGGCGACACTAGGATTCTCCGCCCGTCACGGAGGTCGATCCTCACAATCCGGTCAAGCCTGTTGAGGAAGGCCCAAACCCTGCCGAGATTAGACGAGTAGAAGCCTAGGTGGAGGCCCGGCAGACTCATGCCTCCCAGCCTTAGGTAAAGCTTGACCCGAGGCTCGAACGATGCTTCGCTCACCGCCCCGCCCGGTATGCGGAGCTCGCCCAACCCATATCTAACAACTATTTCGCCGCCCTCCAGCTCGACGGCAATTCTCCGCATCCTGGTATACATGTAGTGAATAACCACCACGGTCCCCGGCAGGGATACCAGGTAGCCCAGAGCGAAAAGCCAGGCAGGAAAACAGCCTCTAGGTGGTAATAGGAAGTAGAGAGGAACCAGACTCGCAGCCATGAGGAGGCCCAAGATCAGGCCGTACTTCCAACGCAAAACCCTGACCCGTGCCAGTACTGTGGAGATAAACCTTATATAACGTATGTTGAGGAAGGGATACCTGGCTGAGGGCCCGTAGCTCAGCCAGGACAGAAGGCTGGGCGCAAGCCGTCCAGCCGGTTAGGCGCCGGCCTCCTAAAGGACCGCTGAAGGCCCCATCCGGGGAAGCCGGTGGTCGGGGGTTCAAATCCCCCCGGGCCCGCCACACCCTTCCAGCAAGAGTGCTCCTACACCATCGCAGGGCCCACCTTCTCCCTGTCCAAAACTTTAAGCCACCCCACACCCTAGGATTTTATTAGGAGGAACGTGCGGGGGTGCCCGAGCCTGGACTAAGGGGGCGGACTTAAGATCCGCTGGCGTAGGCCTGCGTGGGTTCAAATCCCACCCCCCGCACCAAGCCCAAAACCAGGCCAACCCCTAGCTTCTCGCAGCCGACGTGCCCAGACAAATCAAAGGGCTGGCACCTAGAACCACGCTAGTGGTGGATGAATATGTTAAGAGTCTCAGCGACCCTATGGAGTTTCTCAGCCAACTCCAAAACGATCGCCTCAAGCCATTCTTCACCTTTCTCCCTCGACGCTCTTGAGGCGTCGCCCGTTAAGGCATATCTGTACAGGTCGGCGTCCATCTTCTTCGAGTACACCCTGAGAGGCGGGCGGTGCGGCTCATAGCTCTCTGCAGACGACATGTCAACAAGGTTCTCATCTATGGCCAGCATGGCGCTCGTCTCATCTTCCCCCGCATGCCCAGGCTTCTCGAAGAGACGGGTTCTAACCTCCGCGCCGAGGTCCCGCCACCAGTCGACAACTACAACCGCGAGGTCTGTGTGAAGCGCCGCCTCCTTGGCGGCATAGTGCAGTGCCTGGGTGTTGCCGCCATGGCCGTTAACTATTACGACTAGCTTGGCCCCGTTCCTCCACGCCTCGACCAGCACATCCCTAACATAGTGGGCGAACGGCTCCTGGCCTATGTCGAATGTTCCTCTATGTCCCCTCATCCCCATGCATACACCATACCATATGGGCGGCAGAACTACACCCCCCACCTTCTCGGCAACCTTCTCAGCAATGTAAAGTGCTGTGTAAGTGTCCGTTCCGAGGGGGAGATGCCTGCCATGGCGCTCCATGGCGCCAACGGGTAGAAACATTATTGAGAGGTCGAGTCTGTCAACGTCCCTGCCCGTGGTCTCCCACAGCCGATTAGGCACAGGGTCCACCAATGCTTAACTTATACCTGTGACTAGTATTAAACGGTGAGGCTAGCGGCGTGGGGAGCCTAGACTACGATGAGGAGCTGCTGAACACGCTTAGAAGGGTTTACGGCGACCTTCTCGACAGCTTCCTGAAAGCTCTCTCTGAGCCTGGGCCACGGTACTATATACGAGTTAACACGCTGAAAATCCAGCCAGGCGAGCTGCTAGACATGCTGAGAGAGAAAGGGCTAGACGTCCGCAACGACGAGTATCTTGAAGAAGCTCTGTATTTCCCGGTCTCCGGGCCCCACAGGATCCCAGTAGAGGAGAAGATGATTGTAGCCGATAAGAGGGCAGCAGAGTCCGTCATGCTAGGCGCCAACCTCTACGCTCCCGGCGTTTTGCGGGCCGACAAGAGTGTGAGGAAGGGCGACATGGTTACCATAGTAGACGAGACCGGGAGGCCTGTAGCATACGGCGAGGCCCTCATGGGTTGGGACGAGTTAGGCAGAACACGCCGTGGGATAGCCGTCAGGGTTGTCGAGTCCCTCTACAAGGCCCCGCAGACAAGGGAGCTGCCGGAGTTTAAGGAAGGGTTCTTCTACGAGCAAAGCCTCCCAGCAATGCTTGCAACCAAGATCCTGGAGCCCAAGCCCGGCGAAACCGTGGTAGACATGTGCGCAGCACCAGGCGGTAAAGCGACACACGCCGCACAACTGACCGGCAACAAGGCGCGTATCCTGGCCTTCGATCACTCGAAAAGGAAGATTGAGGTTATGAGGGCCGAGGCACGCAGGCTCGGCGCCAGGATAGAGATCCGGAGAGCCGACTCCAGGTACCTCGACGTGGACTACCCGGGGCTTCGGGTAGATCGCGTGATCCTAGACCCGCCCTGCACGGCGCTCGGCGTCAGGCCTAAACTCTGGGACAGGAAGAGGTATCGAGACGTCCTCAACAGCTCCGCTTATCAGAGGCAGTTCATCAAGGTTGCCTACAGACTGTTGAAACCAGGAGGCCTAATGGTGTACTCGACTTGCACCGTTACCTTTGAAGAGAACGAGGAGAACATAGCCTTTGCAGAATCCCTGGGCCTTAGACTGGTAGAGCCTCCCATCAGGGTGGGGAGCACAGGGCTCATACACCCCCGGCGAGACGCTATGATAAGGTTCCACCCTCACCTACATCCCGGGCCCGGCTACTTCATAGCCCTCATGGCTAAGCCTTAGGCCTTCTGGCAAGACTATGTCCACATCTAGGACAGCTCTCGGAGACGGGCTCCGACGGCTTGTAGCCGCATGCTGGGCAGTAAACCTCATATCTGCGTACACCACGGATCCCCAGGGTTTTCACAGACATGAACCGTAATCCCGCATAGGTCGACGCGTTCTGCAGCATATAATCATCCGTAACAACCACCACGTCCAGACTCGAGGCTCTTAGTTCAAGTGCCAGCGCAAGGACCTCTACATCGGTATGCGACAATGAAACCTCCACGCCCAACTCGGAGGCTACGCGGCGCGCCTCTTCCATGAAGCCCTGTGAAGGACTTCTCACCTTTAGTCGGCCGAGAGTGGCCGACCTCTCCAGGATCCTTCTACTATTCTCGTCCTTCACCTCCTCTACTACGCTGGGCGTGGTGTAAAAGGGGCCGGGGGCTTGGAGGGGCAGTCCCGCGAAGATGCCAGCAGCATCAAGCACATAGACTCTCCTACCAGTACTGGAGGATCCTTGTGAAGAGCCTTTCATAGAACTCCTCTACCCCGAACCTTGCTATTCTGACCGGGCTGAAGGCCCTTTTTATCCTCAGCTCCACCCCAGGACTCAGCGATCCCAAAACATTGCCATCCACCACTAGCTTGGCTTCGGAGCTGCCGCTTCTGACCTCCACACTAACCTCCGAATTAACGTTGAGGACCACGGGCCTCAGGTGCAGCTGTATCGGGTTCAGGGGGGCTACCACTATGGCTTGAAGCTCAGGATCCAGTATAGGGCCACCGGCTGAGAGCGCATAGGCCGTGGACCCGGCTGTTGTAGCCACAATGACGCCGTCGCCGTCCAGGCTATAGATCTTCTCTTCATCCCTACTCACGGTAAGCCTAGTAACCTTGCCCTCGTAGGAAAGCACCGCGACCTCGTTGAGGGCTGGGTTCGTCGTGGCGCTGTTGAGCGTGGCTACGAGTCTTTCATACTCAAACACGGTGTAGCGGCCTCTGACAAAGTCCATGAACCTCTCCTCAGCTTCGTAAGGCTCCACGTCGAAGAAGAAGCCCCTTCTACCTGCACGTATGGTCATAAGGAGGGGAGGTCTAGTGTCTCGGGGAATGCTGTGGAGGAACCTTAAGAGGGTTCCGTCTCCCCCCACGATAACTACCCTCTCCGGAAGTTCCCTAGTTGAGGCGGAGAAGGTGCACACATTGCCGAGGATCTTTTTGTCCACTCCCGTGTCCTCGAAGCACACCTCCAAGCCCAGCCTCTCACCAACCTCTCTGAGTCTTAGCCCTATCTCGTGGGCCTGCATGCTACCCTTCTTGACAACAACGCCTACCCTCAAGGCCTCGTAGCCATAAGAATATCCCTATATTGACTGTATTAAACTTAGTTAGAACCAGGGAACACTGCTTGGCCACTGAGAAGCCCTGCCTCAAAGTCCCCAAGAGGTTGGGGGAGAAGGTTAGGAGAAGACTTGCTGGGCAGAGCCTGTTGGATACAGGCTACAAGATACGGCAGGAGAAGGGATACATACTGTTCCCTCTAGTAAGACCCCTTGAGAAAGAGGAGGCAGAGAGGCTGGGTGGTGAACCATGTAGAGCGTTGTTCGAGGAGAGGCGGAAGAGGCTCGCATCTGTAAAGGAGTACATTGAGGAAAAAATGGGTAGACCCTTAGAAGACGCTGTTTACTCCTACAGTATGGTGGGCGACATAGCCCTAGTTTCCATGAAGCCCGAACAGGTGGAGAAGTATGGTAGGCTCGTGGGCGAAGCCATAGCAGCCATACATCCCAGCATACGGGCCGTTTACGCCAAGACCCTGACAGCGGGGGATTTCCGCGTCCAACGTCTAGTCCACCTCTACGGGGAACGCAGAACGTGGACCATATACAAGGAACACGGTATCCGCTTCTGGGTCGATGTTTCAAAGATGTACGTTAACCCCAGCTTAGCGGAAGAACATAGGAGGGTTGCGGAGGACACCCGTGACGGCGAGCTGGTGCTGGACATGTTCAGCGGTTTCGGGGGATTCTCCATCCATACGGCGAGGCTCAGGGCTGTCGTGACAGTAGCGATTGACATTAACCCCCACGCAGTTGCTGCGCTTAGGAGGAGCCTAAAGCTTAACAGGCTGCGTGGAGAGGTCCACCCCCTACAATGTGATGCTCGTTGGGCAGCCTCAGCGTTCAAGGCCAGGTTTACCCGTATTATCGCCAACAACCCCCTCAGCATCCACGAGTTCTCCGCCCCCATATGCCGCCTAGCCTCAAGGGGTGCAAAGATACACTACTACCTGCTGGCAGGCTCAGGGCGGGAGGCAGAAGAGTCTGCGGTGAGCCACCTTTCAAGGGAAGGGTGTTTGGCTGAACCTCTCGCTTCAAGAAGGGTCATAGACTACTCACCATACAGGTACATCTACGCTGTTGACCTAGTTGTACGCAGGGCCACCAGAAAAGCGTAGAGCGTCGCAGCAGGGTCTCTCAGCTTATCTACGAGGCTCCGTTTAAGATCCCGTGCAGCCTTGTCTACACCCACCGCGACCGTGCCGGGTTCAGTATAGTTGCTTCTCCTAAAAACCATCCGCCTCGAGTCCGTAAGCTCCAGCCTGCTCGACCCTGAGCCTACGGCTAGGTCGAACTCCCCCTCAGCGTAGAGTAGTATAAGGATCAGGGCATCATCCCTGGAGGCTATACCCCTGAACCTGGGCGAGAAGTCGGCGGGAGCCTTATCGGCGGACACACCTATGATGCAATCCCCGCGCGGGGTCAGATAGTCGTCCCGCGTTATTTCGAAGGTCGTGCGGTGAAGGGCCCGTATGTTGGGGTGCCCTCTGGCCCTGACAACCTCTACAGCATATTCGGGAGGGCGGGTCAAAGTTTCTCCCAGTCACTTTTATCACCAGTCCACCCAATATTATGTGTTGGATGGAGCTGATGGAGAGAGGGGGCTACGAGGCTCTTAGAACCAGACTTGTGGAGAGGCTCGTGAAAGAAGGAATAATAAACTCTGAAAAAGTGAGGAGAGCCATGCTCAGAGTGCCCCGCGAGGTCTTCGTTCCCCCCAGCCACCGGAGATACGCCTACGAGGACACGCCCCTCCCCATAGGTTTCGGGCAAACCATAAGTGCGCCCCACATGGTAGCCCTAATGACGGAGGCCCTAAGGCTAGAGGAGGGACAAAAGGTGCTGGAGATCGGCACAGGTTCAGGGTACCAGGCGGCAGTTATAGCCGAAATAGTGGCACCGGAAGGCTCGGAGAAAAGAGGGCATGTCTACACTATTGAGAGGATACCGGAGCTGGCTGAAAGGGCGCGGAGAAGCTTGGAGGAGGCCGGATATAGCGATAGGGTGACAGTGATCGTCGGCGACGGGAGTCTGGGCTACCCCGACGCAGCCCCCTACGACAGAATTATAGTGACGGCGGCTGCCCCGGAGATCCCTGCCCCGCTACTCGACCAGCTCGCCCCTGGAGGGATAATGGTTATCCCTGTTGGCGGCAGGTTCTTTCAGCGGCTCCTGATAGTCCATAAATCTAGAGACGGCTCCATACATACCAAGGAGGGTACTCCCTGCGTGTTTGTGCCGTTGGTCGGAAAGTATGGGTGGCGGCACTTCTAGCCGAACCACATGTCTAGCCCCAGCTGCCTGGTTTTTATATGCTTCCTGTAGGCGGCTCTAAGCCTCTCCACGGCGTTTTTGACTCTTTGCTCCGAAAAGTCGTGCTCCTCCACGAGGATCTCCCGGATGGTGTCTCCGTCGGGCTCCCTCCACTCAACCCTATAGTCCTCGGTTACCTGGGGTTCTAGGAAGTACCTATAGATCTCCTCTGGGTCTGTTGGGAACTGGTGTCTTGGCAGCAGCTTTAACGCAGTTTCAGGGTTCTTGCCCTTCACGAACGTTAGGGCCTTTTTGGGCCCGAAGCCCCTGACGCCTCCCGGGTTGTAGTCTGTGCCTATAAGCATGGCGACCACTATCAGTTGCTCGCGCGTCAGGCCTAGGCTTGCCAGAACCTTGTCCAGCTCTATAACTTCGGGTTTGATCTCGATCTCAACGTTCTTGCGTGGAAGCTTCCTCCTGCCGGTGATGGATACGTTTCTCACGAGTCTAGGCGAGCCGAAAAGTAGGGAGTCGTAGTCTTGGCTCCCCACAGCCCATGCATCGCCCCTCCTAACCATGTGCGCCGCTTGGGCCTCGCCCTCCGCAGGAGCCTGCACCCACGGCACCCCCATGGCGTTGAGGAGCTTCTTGGCGTCCTCCACCATGTCTTTGGTCAGGCGTGAAGCCATTTGCGCATAACGCCTCGCCTCCTCCAGTTTGCCAGCCTTAAGGGCCTCCTGGTAGAGCTTCTCTGCCTTCTCCCTGGCCTCCATGCGGCGGCGCACCTCCTCCTCTTTGAGCTCAGGCGGCTTCCCGTCGAAAACATAGACAGGCTTGAGGCCATTCTCCATTAGGTTTATTGTTCTATAGAAGAGGCCGCTGAGGTGGCTCGTAACCCTGCCCTTACTATCCATGAGGGGGGTCCCGTCGGGCTGGCGGATCGAGGCGAGGAACTGGTAGAGGGCATTGTAGGCATCTAGGGCGATGACCTTGCCTCTAAGGTCCTTTAGCTCGACCTCCTTCCTAGCCTCGGGCGGTATAAGCTCCTTAAGGTTTACCCCCATACCTCATCCAGTTATCCGGGTGACGCCTCGCGGATAATACGGGTATCGTTGACCAGCTACTTGGCTAAGAGCTCTATCCACCGGATATCGCCCTTCATCAGGGAGACCTTGATGAACCCCCTCAGCTCGAGCACCATTAGGGCTTTAAGAAACTCCATGTAGGAGATGTCGTACTCCGACCTGAGTAGCTCATATATGTCCCTATCCTTGGCAGTGCCGCCTCTCCTCTGAAGGGCGTCTATGATCAGGTTGTAAATAGTCCTAGACCGCCAGGTCTCCACCACATTCACACCCCGCACACTCATTTATACCAACCTGGTAGATTGGGCTGGTTTGAAAGTGTTAGGTGTAAACTGCAGGCTTCTGCACCGCTCTTGGCAGGTTCTTCCTCGCCTGCTCAGCCCACATATTGTAGAACCTTATCATGTCCTCAGTTATGGAAGGCTTCACCGTTTTGAGGGCTTTCTCAAAGTGCATCATTGATACCTGAGTCGTATTGAGGTCCTCCCTTAAAGCTTGGAGGGCGGCCTCCCTAACCAGGGCCTCCAGGTCAGCACCACTATACCCCTCTGTTATCTTGGCTAGCTCCTCCAGGTCGACGTCGTCTGCCAGCGGCATGTCCTTGGTATGGATCCTCAGTATTTCTAGTCTGGATTGTTTGTCGGGTGGGGGTACGTAGATGAGTCTGTCGAACCTGCCGGGCCTGAGCAGGGCAGGGTCCAGGATGTCAGGCCTATTCGTAGCAGCGATGACTATGACGTTCTCAAGCCTAACGATGCCGTCCATCTCCGTTAGTAGCTGACTCACTATCCTCTCAGTCACGTGGCTGTCGGCGGTGAAGCCTCTGGCCGGGGCTATTGCGTCTATCTCGTCGAAGAACACTATTACCGGGGCGTACTGGCGAGCCTTCCTGAATATCTCCCTGATCGCCTTCTCGCTTTCTCCTACCCATTTGCTGAGGATCTCGGGGCCCCTCACCGCTATGAAGTTGGCGCCGCTCTCCGTGGCAGCCGCCTTGGCCAGCAGGGTCTTGCCGCATCCAGGCGGGCCGAACAGCAGTATGCCTCTTGGCGGCCTTATGCCGAGCCTGCGGAAAGCATGTGGGTATTTGAGCGGCCACTCCACGGTCTCCCTCAGAGCCTGCTTCGCCTCCTTCAGCCCGCCGATATCGTCCCACCTAACCTCCGGCACCTCGATGTAGATCTCCCTCAGGCCGCTGGGGACGATTTCCCTATAGGCAGCTATGAAGTCCTCCATCGTTACCCTCATTTTCTCCAGGATCTCTGAAGGTATCCTGTCCTGGGAGAGATCTATGCTGGGCAGGTAGCGTCTAAGAGCATGCATAGCGGCCTCGCGGACCAGGGCTGCTATGTCGGCTCCGGTGTAGCCGTGGGTCATCTCGGCCAGTCTTCTAAGGTCGACGTCGTCTGCCAGGGGCATGTTTCTCGTATGGATCTGGAGGATCTCGAGTCTGCCCTGCTTGTCCGGTAGGGGTATCTCTATCTCCCTGTCGAACCTGCCGGGCCTCCTAAGGGCAGGGTCAAGGGCGCCGGGCCTGTTGGTGGCAGCTATAACTATGACGTCCCCCCTGCTTTCCAGCCCGTCCATGAGAGCCAGCAGCTGGGCTACCACCCTCCTCTCCACCTCGCCGACAACCTCGTCCCTCTTGGGGGCTATGGCGTCTATCTCGTCGATGAATATGATGGCCGGAGCGTGCTTCTTAGCCTCCTCGAATATCTCCCTCAGCCTCTGCTCGCTCTCCCCGTAGAACTTGCTCATTATCTCGGGGCCGTTAATTGCTATGAAGTACGCGTCGGTCTCGTTGGCAACAGCCTTGGCGAGCAGGGTTTTGCCCGTGCCGGGCGGCCCGTAGAGCAGGATACCCTTGGGAGGCTCTATTCCAAGCCTCTTGAAGAGCTCGGGGTGCTTCAAGGGTAGCTCGACGAGCTCGCGGACCCGCTGGATGATGTGCTTCATGCCGCCGATGTCCTCGTAGGTGACCCTGGGCATGGCTGATTTCTCTACAGGTCTCTCCAGGATCACCATGTTGGTCTGCTTGGTTACAGTCACTATGCCTGAAGGCTTGGTCTGGACCACTGTGAATGGGATGGCCTGGCCCAGCACGGGTATGAGAACAGTGTCACCCTCCACCAGGGGGTAGTCTTCGAGCCTCCTCTTAACATAGTTGGTGAACCCGGTGTCCACGGTTATGGAGAAGCTTGAGGGGGCAAGCTTGACCAGCGTGGCTGGGTGGACCACGGCTTTCCTCACTATAACCTTATCCCCTATACTCACACCAGCGTTCTTCCGTATCAGGCCGTCCATCCTTATAATGTCGAGGCCCTGGTCCTCCGAGTAGCTGGGCCACACGATGGCTGCCGTCTTTCTCTTACCCTCTATCTCCACCACGTCTCCGGGCTCTGCGCCGATCTTTTTCAGTATGTTTATATCTATCCTAACCTTACCTCTACCCACGTCCCTCTGCTTAGCCTCTACGACGCGTAGAACAACTTCAGGCCTCTCGTCCTTCCCCACGTCATTGCTACTGGCCACGGGCATGCTGGTCACCCTACAGCTGATCGATGCTGGTGCTCCTACCTAAACCTGACTATAGGACATTGTTGGAGGGATAATAAATTCTGCTAAATTCCTCCCACAAGGAGGGGGCCTAGAAGCTCAGCCTATGAACGGCCTCGACCTCGAACTCCTGCACTCCCTCGACGCCGCCCAGTATCTCCTCGATCCTGGAAGTCCCTCCCTCGGTTTCCTCTGGCATCACTATTTGGAGCCTGAGAGCTTTGAGGCCGAAGGCTATGGGTTCGGCCTGGCTGCCCGCCAGTTCGTAGCCTTCGGGGAGCCTGGCCTTAATGGTCTCTGCCAGCTTCTCCAGATCCACGTCGACGTCGCTGGGATATATTTTAACTATTACAAGAACCTTGGCCACGTCACTCCACCCCTCAGGGCCCCTCAAAGCCGCAGTTGGGACACTTATATTTCACTGACAACTTCCTGCACCTATGGCATCTCCAGATAAGCACAACGCCGCAGTTAGGGCAATAGAAGCTGACCGCCTTCTCTCTGGGATGTATTAGCCTGTTACAGCTGCTACACACTGGCGTTGACGCTGTGTCGTAAACACTGATCTCGGTTTGCTGGGACACACTCCCACCTGCCTTGAGCCCTGTGGGAAGGGAGCAATATAAAAGTTCCCCGCCCATGGTGTGTAGGGGGTGCTCCTCATTGGTGTCCAGGTACGGTTATAAGCAGGTGATCGTGATCCGCAGAGACCTCAACATGAGCTGCGGCAAAATGGTGGTTCAAGCTGCTCATGCCTCGGTAACAGCTGTGTTGGAAGCTGAGAAGAGGCCTGAGTGGAGAAAATGGCTTGAAGCATGGCTTAGAGAAGGACAGAAGAAGGTAGCTGTGGGCGTAGAGTCTGAGGACGAGCTAGTCGAAAAGTATAGGGAGGCTATAGAGCTGGGCCTACCAGTCTCCCTGATCAGGGATGCCGGGCTCACAGAGCTTCCGCCCGGCACGCTTACAGCCATAGCTGTGGGGCCGGGCCCCGAGAACATTGTGGACAGGGTTACAGGGAGGCTGAAGCTTGTTTGAGGAGGATCTGCATCGAGCCGCCTGAACTCGAAAAGCGGATGGGAATGATGGTATATGTAACGGCATCCCCGCCTGTCCGGGCCAGGCTTAGGGAAAGGCTGGAAGACTTCGTGGTCGAGGAGATCCCTCACCCTTCCCTGAGCCTCGGGGGTGAGGGGCGCTATGCTATATACGTTCTCGAAAAGAGGGGTGTCGATACCTTTAAGGCCCTGCGGATGGCTGCCAGACTTTTAGGTGTGAGTTGGAGGGTCATAGGATATGCCGGTATGAAGGATAAAAACGCTGTGACGAGGCAGTATATTAGCGTGCCAGCGGGACTGCTGAAGGAGATTCCTGAGATGGTTTCAGCCGGGAAGATCAGCCTTGTACTGGCTGGCTTTAGCGAGAGGCGTGTTGGAAGGGGCTTTCTCCATGGAAACAGGTTTAGAGTTGTGCTCAGGCACGCACCCGGGGAGTCCGGCAGGCTTGTGAATGCTCTCGAGGAGCTGGGCAGACTGGGGGTTATTCCAGGTTTTTATGGTCACCAGAGGTTCGGCACCAGGAGGCCCAACACGCATATTGTCGGCAAGCTTCTGGCTAGGCGTGACTGGTGGGGTGCGGTGGCCGAGATCGCTGGCAACCCCTATCCGGCAGAGGCTCCGGAGTCGCTGGAGGCTAGGCGTCTGTTCGATGAGGGAAAACTCGAAGAGGCGTTGGCGAAATATCCTAGGAGCCTGAGGTACGAGAGAGCCCTGGTTAAAAGGCTTGTCCAGGGAGACGGGCCTCTAGAGGCCCTGAGGAGTCTGCCTAGAAGCCTTCTGGAACTATACCTCTCAGCATACCAGTCGTACCTGTTTAACCTGATACTAAGCAGACGTATAGTGGAGACCGACTACGATCTCAAGAGGCCTGTGGAGGGGGAGAGAGTAGCCGCATTGAGGCCCGGCTACTGTCCTCACAACATACCCGTACCGGGAGTGGGGCTAGAGAATCTCCTCAGCCGGAGAACCAGGCTGGGCGAAATTGCCTGGCGCGTCCTGGAGGAGGAGGGCGTTAGGATTGAGGACTTCAGGATCCCCGAGCTACGGCTCAGGGGGAGAGCCCATCTAAGGCCTGTTTGCTGCTTTCTCGAGGAGTACTCCTTTAGTGTTGGTGCCGGGGAAAGCGTGGTTGAATTCAAGCTTGCCCCCGGAATGTATGCAAGCGTAGCCCTACGAGAAGTCGTTAAAGGAGACCCCCTAGAGGCCAACTATTAGGAAGGCTATTCCGGCTTCAGCTTGACCGGCATCTTCAGTATTTTTGAGAGGAGTTTCTCCACCGTCTCCTGGGAGGCTGGCAAGTATCTTGTATCCCTTCTCCTTATTCTTATATTATATCTCGTCGTCCCGTCCGGGAGCCACAACGTGTTTATGCCCAGTATCCTTGCCGGGTAGAGCAGCTGGCCTGCCAGGATCTTCGGATCACTGGCGCTGGTGGCCACCTTGACCCTCAAACCCAGCTTGTCACTGAGGGCCCGGGAAAGCCTCGAAACCTGGGGTGGGCTTACGCCGCTTGCCTCTAACACCACCACTGCTAAATTGTCAGCCACATACGACTTAACATAGTTGACGTTCCTGAGCCACTTGAACTCAGAACCGCTCTCCTCGAGGTCCACCAGTGCCTTCATGATGTCAACCTCCTCACGATCAACCTTCCCAGAGTCAACAAGTCCTTGGCAGCGGGGGCAGAGGACACCACTCTTAACACAGACGTAGTCGAGGGGCATCTTAACCGTCGCTCACCACCTCCAAATCCGCGTAGTCCACACTACTGGTTTGGTGTATCTGGCACGCTATTTTTAATCTTTATTATGCCGGGGTGCAGCGCCTTAGAGTTTCATTCCTTGATGTAGAAGTATATTGTGTGGGACAAGTGTCTTTCATACACCGTTGCAACAATCCGCGGCTTCCAGCCAGGTATCTGGAACTCGTGTGAAACAACCCGGGCTCCAGAGCGTAGCTCCCTCTCCAGCTTGGGCTTCAGTCGCTCATTAACGCTTGTGAGGAGGAACAGCGTAACCACGGTGGCTTCGCCCAGGTCGACCTCGAACATGTCCTCCTCAAGAATGATCGCCCGGCTTTCAAGCCCGGCCTCCCGAATCTTCTCCCGGGCCTCCTCTACAAGGTCGTGGCGCAGCTCCACACCTACAGCCTTCTTGGCGTTGAACTCCTTCACCGCCATTATTACTAGTCTCCCGTCCCCCGCGCCCAGGTCGTAAACCACGTCCTCAGGCCCCACCTTGGCAAGCTCCAGCATCTTCCTGGCTACGGGGAGGGGTGTGGGTACGAAGGGCACGAATGGCCTGTAGCTATAGGTCGACAAGGGGGGCTCCTCCTAATTAGACTTGATCTTGCCGAGGTTGAAAAAACTACTGTTAGAACTGCTTCAAACGCTCCTTGACCACTTCTTTGGCCTTCTCAGGGTCCGCCTTATAGGCGTCATTAAGTGGCATCTCGGAGAGCAGAGGCCTTATCGAGCCGTCCTCCAGCTCTACGAGGAGCTGGGGGAGCCACGTCATGCCTAGATCATCGGTTTCACCGTATTTTGTCAGAAACACGTAGTCCTCCAACTTGACCTCGAAGTCCAGGCCCAGCTCTGAGGAGAGAGTCTCCACCATCCTGGTCCAAGCCTTGTGTAGGGGGTGGTGCTCAGCCGTGACAAGGATTAGCTTCTTGGGTTTAGCCATGACTCATCCTCTAAGCGTCCCTACAGTTGGGCCAGGTTAATAACGTTGCGGGGGCTCGGGGATGCGTGCCTTCACCCCACGACTAAGTGTCGGATCCCGGATTCTTCGTCACAGCCCCGTCAAGGTTACCGGTGCGGGACCGAATAAACGCATCCCTCGGGATAAAGGTATAATAACCGTGGCCTATTCCTTCTTGGGCCGAGGAGAAACGCATGAGCGACAGGGTGCTGATAGTTAGGGCAGAGTACGGCGAGGTGAAGGAGTCGAGAGTTGTTGACGGCGACATACTGCAAGTTGTTAGGAGCATTGCCAGGGAGGCCCTGGAGGAATGGGATCCCGCCTCCTCCGACTACGTCATAGTTAAGGACAGGTACGAGGTCAGTATAAAGCTCCCGCTGACCAAGGAGCAGTTCGAACGGTACTCAAAGTACGGGCTTAGAAGGGGTCAGGGCGTGGCGTCGTTCGACATACCTGTGTACATGGTGAGCTTCTCCAACGAATGGAGAGGGGACAGCTATAGGGACAAGAAAGTCTACCTCATAACAATATATGTTGACGAGGAAGTGGAGAGCGAGGTTAAAGAGTTCGCAGCTGAAACCACGCGCGAAGCTGAGGGGTAGCCCTACCCGCCGAAGCCCAGTCCAAGCAGGTCCAGCGTGCGTGTGCCCTCTACTTCGTCCCATGTGAGCCCTATGGCTGCCAGTATCTGTTCGAAGGTAGACTTGACATGCTCCTCGTACTTCTTCACATCTATCTCAGCCAGCTTGGCTAGCTGTATCGGTTTAGCCCCATCCCTGCCTGTCACTTTTACGTACACTATGGTGTCGCCCGGCATGATCTCTATGCCGTGCTTAACCAGGTAGAGGGCCGCCTTAACATGCTGGGGCAGGTTCTTGTTGTACGCCCTTATAGGCTTCGACAAGGCTACGTGGAAGGTCAGCTGGTCCAGCGTGAAGCCCTTCCTCCTCAACCTGTCGAGTATGTCCCTGAGCCTGTTCTTAATGCTGTCCTTGACCTTGGCGAAATCCTCGGGCGTGTGGACCGAGCTCAGATCGTCCAGCACATCCTGGAAGGCCTGTTTCAGGAACTGCGGTGTGTTTCTCTTCTTGCCCATCATCCCCTTAACCTCGACGCTGCCGTCCGGGTATATGCCGACGTAGTTCTTCTTCCTCCCCGAAAATGCTACATAGCGGTAAACCTTGTCCAGGTCAAGTTCCAGGCCGAACTTCTCCAGCACCCAGTCCCTAAGCTTCATGAGTCGCTCCTTGTCGGGGTGCCAGAGGAACAGGGAGTCTGTGTCGCCGTAGAGCACTATGAGACCCAGCTCCCGGCTCTTCTCCACGGTGCTGCGGATCACGTGTCTCCCCATGGCGGTAACGCTCTCGGCCAGGGGAGGAGCGTAGAGGGGGAAGTTCTCAGCGCCGAAGACGCCGTAGCTGGCGTTTATGTAGACCTTCATGGCTTTCTCTACGACCTGGTACCAGCTCTTCTCCTCGCCCTTTATGTTGGGGTCTTTGGCCTTCTTCTTGTATATCTTGACCCTGAAGTCCCTGAGGAGCCCGGTCATCTGGGCAGTTATGCCGGGCCTATCCATGCAGACCTTGTGGCCGACCTCGGGGATCTCGACCAGCTTATCGCCGCTGCACTTCTCGGGGTTTATGGTCTCGTAGCTGAGATTCCAGGTCTTAATGATGCTTGGATACAGGCTTGCGAAGTCGAGGACAACCACGTTGAAGAAGACCCCTTCAGGCGGGTCCAGCACCACAGCCCCCGCGTATTTCTTGCCCTTTATTATCGCCGCCGATTTGGTGGCGCCCTTGAGGATCTTAATGTCCTCGCGTAGGGGTATCAGGTATCCTCTCCTCCTGTGCTCCCAGTAGAAGAGGTTCCTTATCCACGCGGAGACCTGGCTCCTCGTCACATCCTCTATGCCCAGCTTCGAGATTCTCATGAGCAGAACTATGAGTTTCCACACAAGCTCGCCGTTGAAAGTGGTCAACTCCAGCGTGATCCTGGCGTCCCTGTAGTTGTAGGAGACCAGGTCCGAGACCGTTAGCTCGGACACGCTTCCCTCGACCTCGACCTTGCCCACTCCGAGCAGTGCGCTGGCTATAGCGTCGAGCGTGAACTGCTTGTACTTGCCTCCAAAAGCATATGCCTGTAGGGCTCTTATCTGGAAGAACTTGTAAAGGTCTATGTGGAACCCTCTCCTCAGCGTGGCGTAGTCCTGGACCCATCTTATAGGTATATAGTCTCTGGGTATGCCTAGCTTGAGTGCCCTGGTGTACAGGTAATTAAGGTCGAAGTTGTCGCCGTTGAAGGTGAGTATTAGGGGGTACTTCTCCATGACACGGAATATCTCCATAATGAGGGCCTTCTCGTCGTCGAAGACCTCTACGTCGGCATCTACGGGATAGTTGTCGCCGGGCTCACCCCACTCCACATCTCTGGCCAGCACGAGGACGCGTTTATAGCCATCGTTGGAGTAGAGGGCAGCGCTTATCACGGGGTAGGATGCAGTGTCAGGGTCGGGGACCCTCCCCCTGAAGGGCGTGTAGACCTCTATGTCTATGGCTAGCCGCGGCATTCTTGGCGGAGGCTCCTCGAAGAGGGGCATCCACTCAAGGGCCAGCTTCCGCGTCTCCTCGTCTTCGCCGCTGAAGAGCTCCAGGATCTGGCGTCTCTGTTCTTCCGTAAGCTCTGGCCTCTTGGGAACCAGGCCTTTTTTGGTGGCGGCATACTTCATTCCCGGGATTAATCCTAGGTCGTAGATGTAGTTGTTATGGTACTTGATCCTGGCCTCCCAGGCCTTGGGTACCTTATCCCTCAGCTCGGCGACGGCCTGCGGATCCTTTACCACGATCTTAGTGAACTCCCTCTCCTCCCCTATGAGGAGGTCGTACTTCTTAACCGTCTCAAGCCTCTCAAAGGAAGGGTGCTTAACTATGGCCGCTATTCTAGAAACCTCCCTCACCGTGAGGTCGGTGAGGAAGTAGGACTTATGGCCAGTCTTGTCCCGCCACAGATACACCCTGTTCTCCGCATCGTCGTAGAGGGCGGCCACAGCACAGCCAGCCTCGCCGTCATAGTAGACCGCCATTAGGTAGGCGGGCGGCGTTTCCTCAGCATCCTCCTTACCGGCAACCAGCGTGTAGTCGCCGACCCTCGGCTCCACCAAACGTCTCTCCCGCCGGGCAGAGCGCCTAGGCTTGGCTACCTTATCCCTCCCCCTGCCACGCCCAGGCTTAGCCATGAACTCCAGCAGCGTCGCCTGCCTCTTCGCCAAAGCACCCACACTTACAAGCTTATGTAACCGAGGAGTAAAAACCGTTCATAGTCTTGGCCAGATAAAGAATGAGCGGACACACTCAGCCAAAGTTTTAAACACCCTACACCACCCTAAATCAAACACGGAGGGCCCGTCGTCTAGCCAGGATAGGACGCCGGCCTGCGGAGCCGGTGGTCCGGGGTTCAAATCCCCGCGGGCCCGCCAACTTCTGTGTTCGTCTTTTGCCTGCCCTCGCCCTAGCTTCCAACACCAAACGCTCTATCTCGTCAAGCGGGCCCAGGCTCCTCGAAACCTTGGTCCTTCGCTCCCTGTCGTACCACTCCTTATAGAGATAATAACGGCCCCTGATCTTACGGATCCTGTAAGGCACTTCTACCCCCGTCATCCTATCGCCCCGATAAGTTTTAAGCATGAGGGGTAAAACAACGCTCGCCCCACTTTCCATACACGCTTCAATCCCGACAGCCTATACTTCAACAATATTAGCACATTACCTAGAAGGCCTGGCACCAAACCCTCAAGGCTTCTAAACCCTCCACGCCCCAAGCCACACCTAGAACAGACTAGAACCCTGCGCCGCCGAACACAAAATGTTCTAGGT
>JALURJ010000298.1 GCA_027016915.1 Desulfurococcales archaeon
GTATACGTCTAAGAGCCCTGGCCCTAACCCGCGGCCTAACGGGCTCTTCCAGCCCCAAGGCCTTGTAGAACACCGGCTCGAACACGGCCTGAAGCTCGGCCAGCGCCGCTACGGGGAACCCGCTGAGCGCCATGGCCAGCCTGCCGTCCACGACGGCCACGGCAGCTGGGCGACCCGGCTTTATAGCTACACCGTGCACGTAGTACTCGACGCCGCCCAGGTCTGCGAGCACCCTTGCACAGTAGTCCTTCCTCCCAACGCTTGTGCCTCCAATCGTGAAGGCGAAGGGGCATTCCTCCAGCACCTCCTCGTAGAACCTCCTTATCGCCTCCTCATCGTCCCCCACCCTACCCTTATAGGCTACCCTGAGCCCCAGCTCGGACAGATAGGTTCTGACAAGGTACCCTGTAGTGTCGTAAACCTTTCCGGGCGCGAGGGGTTCGCCGGGCGGCACAACCTCATCGCCCACGTTGAGCACAGCGGCACACGGCTCCTCGTAGACGGGCAACACTGTATATCCCTGGGCCGCTGCGAGGCCGACGTGCCAGGGCCTGATCCTCGAGCCCCTCCTGATAAGCAGGTCTCCAGCCCGCACGTCCTCGCCCCTCCTCGAGACCCCGTAGCCCGGCGCCACCTCCCTATACACGTAGACCAGCCCGCCCTCGACACGCGTATGCTCCAGCATCACCACAGCATCGGCGCCCTCGGGCAGGGGGGAGCCTGTCGAGACCTCGATGGCCTCGCCTGGCTTCAGGGGTTTGGAGGGATACTCCCCGATCAGCACCCTGCCGGCAAGCCTCAGGACTGCGGGGCTGGACTGGGAGGCCAGCTGGACGTCGGAAGACCTTACAGCGTAGCCGTCCACCACCGCCCGATCCTCGGAGGGTACGTCTATCCTGGCAGCTACGTCTCTGGAGGCGTAGCGGCCCAGAGCCTTCTCCAGGGCGACCTCCTCCTCACCCAGGGATATCCTAAGCCTCCCCACAACGTTAGAAACTATCTCGTTCACCGGTGTGAGGGTCCTAAGCCCGCGTGGCAAGGCTATCCCCAGAGTGCTGGTGTCTGGATAAACCGCTACTCCAAGAGTATTAAGGGTTGGCCCTAGGGTGGGGGCGCCGGGCCCCCGGGAGGGTAAAAATCTGTTATAGTATACGGGATGTGGTCTAGGCTGTCCCGCTAGTCCAGGCTGACCAGTTCGGCCTCGTAGAGCTGGGTTATTATCGTGGCTATGGGTTCCTGGAGCTTGGCGGCCTCGATTTCGGCCTCCTTGCTCACGTGCTCCACTATGTCCTCGACAGTCTTGTTGCCGTCACACATCTGCCATATGTAGAATATGGCGGGTGTGAGGCCGTAGACCTCCTCCTTCTCGTTGGCAACCACTATGTACTGGTCCTGCTCGCCCAGCTCCTGGCCCTTCCTGAGGGGCTTCTTTGACTTCAGCTCTTCGTAGTTCAATACCATCCGCCTCTCCGCTGACCTCTACCCCTCTGGCCGTAGCCGTAGCTCCTCCTGGGAGTCTCAGGCGCGGAGGGCACGTCTTCGGGCACGTCTTCGGCCTCCGGCACGTTCTCGCCGGAAACCTCTTCTATGCTGCCTCTGCTGCCCACGTTAAGCTGGACCTGGCCCCTGTAGGCTGTTGTCCAGGCGCCCTCTATCCTGACTGCCTGGCCCTCCTCGAGGCTGCCAGCCTTCTCCCCCCATAGAGTCAGTTTTATCCTAGCCGTCTCGTCGCCGACTATTGCCTCGCTGATCGTCCTGGGGCCTCTACGGGTCTGTACGACTTTTGGTTCGCGGGTCTCGAGAACGCGGACCTGGACGGTCACGTTGTCGAGTCCGGGTTTTAGGTCTTTTATTTTACTCGGTTCGGACATTTACGTTACGCTCCTATTACGGTTTGTGGGTGTACCTGTGTCCGGGACCCGTAATAAGTGTTCCGGGGCCTCGGCCGAGCAACTCGTCCCCATGCACCCCTCGGCTAAAACCGGGGTCCTCACGGGCCCCAGGGGCTTACCTGGCTCTCAGCACTTTAATATGTGTGGAGCCCTCCAATATAGTTGAGGAATGCGCCCGTGGAGACAAACAAACTCACAGTCAAGGCCGCGAGGTTCGTAGAGCTGCTCAGTGAGCCCTTCGTGGGGAGGGAGGAGGAGGCCAGGCTCATAGCGCTAGCCCTCCTCACAAGGGAGCATGGCCTCCTCCTAGGCGAGCCGGGCACCGCTAAGAGCGCCATCGCCAGGAGGGCTAGCGAGCTCGTCCAGGCCAGGTTCTTCAAGTACCTTCTCACCAGGTTCACCGAGCCCAGCGAGCTCTTCGGCCCCCTGGACATCGAGGCCCTGAAGAAGGGCGAGTACAGGAGGATCAGTAGGGGGAAGCTGCCGGAGGCGGAGATAGCATTCCTTGACGAGATATTCAATGCCAACTCCGCCATCCTCAACTCTCTGCTCAGCATTATGCAGGAAAGGGTGCTCTACGACGGCTACAACGAGATAAGGGTCCCCCTCTGGACGCTGATAGCGGCGTCCAACAGGATACCGGAGGACCCGGAGTTGGAGGCCCTCTACGACAGGCTCCTCCTCAGACACCACACCAAGCCCCTCCCCGAGAACAGGTGGGCAGACCTCCTCGACGCCTCGTGGAAGATAGAGGCCAGCCTCATACCCCCGGCCGAGCCCCTAATGACCATGGACGACCTTGCCCGCCTCCACGAACTCGTGTTCAAGGTGGACCTCTCCCAGATAATCCCTAAGCTCCTCAAGATCTACGCGGTGCTCGAGGAGAGGGGCATCCACCTCACCGACAGGAGGAAGGGTAAGGCCCTCAAGGTGATCGCCGCCAACGCCCTCCTGGAGGGCAGGATGGCAGCGGAGGAGCAGGACCTCCTGGCCCTCAAGTACGTGGCCCCTAAGGACCTGGAGGACTTCGACAAGGTGGCGGTAATCCTGTCCGAGGAGCTCCGCACACCCGAGAGGTACATGAGGGAGCTCAACGAGATCCTCGCCAACGTGAGGGAGGCGGCGAGGGCGGTCAAGTACATGCACAACTACGACCCCAGGCTCATAGAGATGTACAGGAACATGCGGACCGCCAGGAGCAGGGTCTCCACCATCATGAGGGAGACCGACGACCCGAAGGTCAGGGAGAAGGGGTTCGAGCTCATCAAGGAGATCGATGCGGTGATAGACGAGATAAGTAGGAGGCTCGGGATCTGATGGGCGCGTTAAAGGGGGTTAACTACGAGGACCCGCTCGTCAAGTACAGGGGGGAGAGGGTAGTCTCGCTTCTCAGGAAGCTCGAACCCTCGGCCAAGAGGCCTGACCCCGAGGTGGCCGTCGACATATATTACACCTTCTTCCTCCCCTTCCCCATACTCAACGAGGCTGCAGCGGACCAGGACTCCTACAGGATAGTCTCAGCCCTCATCTCGTCGGCCAGGCTTGTCGACGTGAAGAAGTACACCATAGCCGACAGCGTGGCCAGCAGCATAGCTGCGGCAACGATCCTCTACAGGCTATCCAAGCTCCAGCAGCGGATGGCCTACGGCTCGGCTGGAGGCGAGCGCAGCGAGGAGGAGGGGCCGCAGATACCCGACGACCAGCTGAAGGCCATGGTGGAGGGGGCTTTGAAGGAGGCCGCAGAACAGATGGAGACCGTGAAGGACGTGGAGAGCCTGGCACAGAGCATAGCGGCTGGCACCGGGAGCTACCTCAGCCTGGAGGAGTCGGTGGCCGACGTCTACAGGCTGGCCAAGAACTCCGACCTAAGGGAGCTGCTGGACTTCCTGAAAACGTTCGACGCCTTCGAGGTGGCGAGCCAGTCGAGGAGGCTTAGCCACAGGTACAGCCGCGGCGAGGTGAGGGCCTACGAGCTTGGGGGTGACATTGAGCGGCTTGTACCCTACGAGCTCTCGCTCCCTGAGGAGCTTTTCTATGCCAAGCTGGCTGACTCCAAGCTCCTCCTATACGAGAAGGTGTTGCCCGAAACCCTCGGCCCCATCTACGTGTTGCTCGACAAGTCGGGATCCATGATGGGCGCCAAGATACTGTGGGCCAAGGCGGTTGCCCTAGCCCTGGCCAGGAGGGCCATGTCGGAGAGGAGGAACTACTACATAAGGTTCTTCGACAGCATCCCCTACCCAGCCATAAAGCTCAAAACCAGGGTTAAGGGCAGGGACCTGGTAAAGCTCCTCGACTACATTGCCAGGGTTAAGGCGAGCGGCGGGACGGACATAACCAGGGCCATAATGGCGGCGTCCGACGACATAGCTGGGAAACGGTTCCCAGGGGCGAGCGACATTATCCTGGTCACCGACGGCGAGGACAGGATAGGGGTCGAGCTTGTGAGGAGGGAGCTCAAGAGGGCTCAGGCCAGGCTTATCTCCGTGATGATCCAGGGCGACAACCCGGACCTGAGGGAGGCTTCCGACGTATATCTAAATGTTTCGATGCTCTCCTCATCTGAAGCCCTGAAAGTTGTAAGGTTCTAGCATCGAGATAACGGTATTAATCCTGCACACCATAGATTAGTGAGGTGCAGACGGTTTTGACGGTGCTCGAAGCGCTGCTGAGGCCGCGGAGCATAGCGATAGTCGGCGCCTCCAGGAGGCCCAACAAGGTGGGCAACATTATTCTTAGAAACCTGGTGACCTCCGGGTACAGGGGGAAGCTATACCCGATAAACCCGGCGGCCCAGGAGATCCTGGGGCTGAAAACATACCCCTCTCTCAGGAAGGTGCCCGGCGATGTCGACATGGTGGTTGTAGCTATACCTGCCGAGCACGTGCTCCAGGTGGTGGACGAGGCGGCTGAGAAGAACGCCAAGATCCTGGTGGTCATATCGTCGGGCTTCTCCGAGGTGGGCAGGAGGGGCCTGGAGGAGAGGCTTGTAAAGAGGGCTAGGGAGAAGGGGATACGGGTCCTGGGCCCCAACATTTTCGGCGTAGTATACACGCCCTGGGGCCTCAACGCCACGTTCGGCCCCTCCATGATAGTTAGGGGCAGGATAGCCCTCATAACTCAGAGCGGGGCCCTCGGAGTAGCGCTGATGGGGTGGACCTCCAGCATAGGTGTGGGCCTCTCAGCGGTGGTCAGCGTGGGCAACATGGCCGACCTGGGATTCGACGAGATAAGCGAGGTCCTGGCGGAGGACCCGGAAACCAGGGTGATAACCCTCTACATCGAGGGGGTCAAGCCCGGCACAGGCAAGAGGTTCGTGGAGAAGATGAGGCAGGTGTCCCTAAAGAAGCCCGTGATAGCGTTCAAGTCCGGCCGCACCTTGAGGGGCAGCGCAGCCGCCTCCTCCCACACAGGCAGCCTCGCCGGAAGCGACAATGTGTACCAGGCAGCGTTCGCCCAGAGCGGCATCCTCAGGGCCATGACGCTGGAGGAAATGTTCGACTGGGCAAGGGCTTTCGCCGAGCAGCCTCTGCCGCGAGGCAACAGGATCGTGATAATAACCAATGGGGGTGGAGTCGGTGTCATAGCCACCGACGCTGCGGAGGAGCAGGGGCTGAGGCTCATAGACCCTCCCGAGGACCTGGTCCGGGAGTTTAGGAGGCACATGCCGTGGTTCGGCAGCGCCAAGAACCCCGTAGACCTTACGGGCATGGCGGCGGGGCCCGAGTACTCGGGCGCCGTGGAGGCAGCCCTCAAGCACCCCGACGTGGACGGCGTCATAGTGCTGTACTGTGAGACCGGCCTCGTACACCCTAGAGACCTGGCCGAGGCCCTCATAGACACCTACCGTAAGGTCCGCGACGAGGGCGTGGAGAAACCGATGCTCGTCTCCATGATAGGGGGCGACGAGACCAACAAGGCGTTGATCCATCTCGACCGTAAGGGGATCCCGGCGTATCCTATGCCTGAGAGGGCTGTTTCATCCATGGCCGCGATGATCAGGTACAGGAACTGGCTGTCCAGAATGCTTAGCCGCTGAACCCTTTATTAGCTACACGCCACCCTCATGCCCGGGGTGCACGCTGTTGGCGAGACTGGTTTTCGCCGATGCCCACGGACACACCAACCCGTCCGTAGGCATGGGGGCGGGCAGGATAGCCGAGAAGTTCGCCGAGGCCGGAGGGTGGTTCATGGCCCTCGTGGCCCTCTCGCCCCGGCACTACGGGTTGAAGGAGCACGGGCTGGAGGGGTACAGGAAGGTGTACGACCTCCATGTCTCCGAGTGCAGGGCTGCCCGGGAGTCGGGCCTACAGGTCTCGTGCCTCGCGGGGATGCACCCGGCTGATGTGGATTTCCTGGTAAACAAGGCCAGGATTAAGCCCCGGGAGGTCCTGGAGCTCGGCAGAAGGGTCGTTGACCTGGCGGCGGACTATTGCAGGAGGGGGTTGCTCGACGGTATAGGGGAGGTTGGGAGGCAACACTACGCCACCAAGCCTTCCCACCTGGTAGTTGCGCAGAGGATAATGGAGTACGCCCTCCTCAAGGCCGAGGATATGGACTGCATAGTCCACCTCCACCTGGAGAATGATGGGGCTTTCACCCCCTCCGACATAGCGGAACTCCTCGACAAGCTGAACGTTTCGAAGAGCCGCGTCCTCCTCCACCATGCCAGGCCAGGCGTGCTGGAACACGGGGTGGCGCTGGGGCTTCCCGCAGCCACTCCCGGCCTAGAGCCCGTGCTTGTAGCAGCCTTCAGGAGGACTGAGCCCCTCTTCATGGTAGAGTCGGACCACATAGATGACCCGGGGAGGCCTGGCACAGTGGTCTACCCCTGGGAGATGGTTGCTAACCAGCTACGCCTCCTGGAGAGGGGTGTTGTGGGGGAGGACGCTCTATATAGGGTGAACGTGGATAACATCGTCAAGTACTATGGGGTGGAGCCTCCTTGAATTTGGACCAGCTTATCCAGATGATCGTGATGCTTTTCATCGTCGTGGACCCCCTGGGCAACGCCCCCCTATTCTACTGGATGACCAGCGACATGGAGAGGTCTGAGCGGAGGAGGATCATCAAGATGAGCGTGGCGGTCGCTACGGGGATGCTGGTCTTCTTCAGCCTGGTGGGCGACCTGTTCTTCTACTACTTCGGCATGACCCTTTCGGACTTCAAGATAGCTGGAGGCATAATCCTGTTCATCTACGGGTTAGAGGGTGTTCTGGGGAGAAGCGAGATAGCATACATCGAGAGGGGGCAGCCGGAATCAATAGCGGTGGTCCCGATGGCCACGCCGCTGCTGGCGGGCCCCGGCGCCATAGCCACGGTGATCTACATCAAGATGAGCCTAGGCCTGGCCGCTGCCCTCATAGCCGTGGCTGTGAACTCGCTCATAGCCCTGATCCTCCTGCTCCGCGGCGCGGACCTCCTAGAGCTTCTGGGTAGGAACGGGGCCATAGTGCTAACCAGGATCATAGCAATGATGCTGCTCGGGTTCTCCGTCGCGATAATTAGGGAGGGGATCGCCGAGACCCTGGCGTCTATGAAGCAAAGCTAAATTAGTGTTCCCGGCATAGTATGGGGGAGAAGGGTCTAGGGAGGGGCTGGATTGAGGAGCCTGCTAAACCTTCTGGTCGAGGGGAAGGCCTACCCGCTTCTCTCGCTATACATACTCTGCACACTCTCCACAGGCCCGAAGACGGGCTACGAGATCATCAAGGAGATCCGGAGGAAGACTGGAGGGGTGTGGAACCCCAGCAAGGGCACCATTTACCCCCTCCTCTACAAGTTGGAGGAGGGCGGCCTTGTCAAAAGGGAGGGCGACACCTACATGGTGACCGATAAGGGCATGGAAACCCTAAGGGAGGCGAGGGAGCAGCGGGCCAACGCCAACAGGAAGCTGAGGGCCCTGAGGAAGCTGGCCCTGGAGGTGTTCTACCCCGACGAGGAGTATAGGAGGATGAGGATGGCCATACTGGAGCGTATCGACAGGATCCTCGACCTGTTGGAGAAGAACCCTGAGAAGGGCAGGCTCCTGATAGAGCAGCTCGACGAGATCCTGACACAGCACGGCGGCTAATACTCTATGTGCAGATTTCTATAGTTTCAAGAGAACTAGCTTTAATGATAGAGTCGATTTTAACGAAAACTTGGATAAAGGATAACAAATATTATATATAGCGAGCGGAAAATATCATGTCAAAAAATAATGGAACTTACTGAGTAAACGTTGGGTGGTACAGTCATGGGTTATGGTAAGCTACCCTCCGGCAAAGAGGTCTCTCTGGTAAACCTAATGAAGTTCTGCTACGACCTCTCGGAGACGGACATAGAAATATACTTTAAACTGCTGAAGAGCGGGGCGCGGACCATAGACGACCTGTCCCGGGAGATGAACCTCAGCAAGGCAACCATAAGCAGGTCCCTCAACAAGCTCCTCGGCCTAGGCTTTATAGAGAGGGAGCGCCTAGCCTCCTCCACTGGTATCGGGAGGCCCAAATACCTCTACAAGGCCGACGAGAAGAAGTTCTCCGAGAAGCTTGTAAGGGACATAGAGGAGTGCTCCCGCCTTGTTAGGAAGTTCGCCGAGAACGTTATAGAGTCCATATTGAAGGAGGGTAAGCCCGAAATAGCGTAGGCGGAGCTAAGTATTCAGCAAATCCTCAATTTTTATTCTACGATTGGCCATTTTTACAACAACACTTACAGCGTAGCGGATGAACTCGCTCCTACTCTTGAAGCCCAGCTTAGGCCAGAGACTGTCGATCTGCCTGAGAAGCTTGTCATCCATTTTAACGGTCACGACCCTCGGGCCATCGAGGATCAGCTCCATGGTCCGGTCATCGCGATACACAACTCTCATGGGTAATACCGAGGTATTACTGGCTACTAATGTTTTATAAGATTTTACCCAAATGCAATCAACGATATATGTACGTAGAACTGCTGCAGCGGACACCATAAAGTATCTGTACATGCATAAACCACGTTGGACTGGTTGTCCCACTGTTTTACACGATCATGTACATTTCTGGTATCGTAGCAGCGCCTAGCTGGCCTGGTGAAGCCACACCACCCTCTGCGGATACGGTATCTCTATTCCCGCCTCCTCCAGCGCCTTCTTAACCTTCCACAGCATCTCGGTTTTGAGCTGGAACCAGAGGCTTATCGGGGCCCAGAACCTGACATTGAGCACCACGCCGTTGTCACTGAGCTCCTCCACGTAAACCATGGGCTCGGGTTCCGCGAGGATTAGGGGGTGCTCTTCCATGATCTTTAATATCACGTCCTTCGCCCTCTCAGCGTCGTCCTTATACGATATGGTGACCTTGTACTCCACCCTCCTAGCCACGGTGGTTGTGTAGTTGAGGAGTATGGCGTTGAAAACCTTCTCGTTGGGCACCCTGACGTAAACGCCGTCCCAGCTCCTTATCCTGGTCGAGAATATGCCTATGTCGGAAACTACGCCTCCGTAGCCCTCGACCTGTACGGGGTCCCCTATCTTTAGGGGTCTGTCGAAGTAGAGGAATATGCCTGAGAGAAGGTTGGAAACGACGGTCTGGCTGGCGAAGCCTACTGCAACACCCACCACGCCGCCAAGGATGGCTATGCCCGTGAGGTCGACGTTAAGCACGCCGAGTGCGAGGAAGAAGCCTACAACCACGACGATGTAGTAGGCAAGCTTGCTTATACCTATAGCTATGTCTCGGGGTGCAACCCTAACCACGTATCTCCGCACAATGTTGCGGACGATTATGCCGACAGGTATGCTGGCTATAAACACGGCGGCAGCCGCTATGTAGTCCAGATAGTTGCGCAGATGCTCCGGGGATATGCCTAGATCCACCATCCTAGATCCCCCACTCCATCGTGAATCTGCCTAGCCCTAGGGGTATCTCCTGCCTGTAGGGCGGGACGCCCACATAGCCCCTGGGGGCCTTATCGGTCACGGAGATCGTGGCTGTGGCCCGGGATGTTATGCTCATGTGTATGCTTGAAGCCCTGACGTTGCTGTCCCTGTAGTAAAGCCTCACCCTCACGGCAGGAACCACGATCCTGGTGATCTCAACCCAGTTATCAGTGGTGTTGGTTATGGTTATGGGTGTTACAGCGGTGAAGGTGTCAGCCTCGAACCTGGACTTGTAGAACCTCGTCCTAACATACCTGCCTATCAAACCCTGCTCGGGCGATCCGTACAAGGCGTACTTGGGGGGCTTGGGGCTAAGGATATCTATTATCCCACCCTCGCTGGAGGCGAACACGCCGACCTCGACCGGCATAGCTATGAAGCCCTCCACCTCCTCCTCCGGCCCTATGGCTATGCTGTTCTCCAGCTTGAAGTAGATGTGGTTGAAGAGCTTTACGGGGACGTTTATGGGGGGCAGCGGGTAGAGGTATATGGAGTCGCCGCAGGTGAAGAGCTTCTCCACGCCACTCCTCTCGTAGCGGCACAGGTCGCCGACCCTGGTTATCCTGGCCCTCTCCTCCCCTATCTCTATCTCCAGCTCCTTACCTATATCTCGCTGCCCGTACATGACGCTATCCTGTTTAAAACCGGCGTCATACACCTAAATATATGTCTCCAGCACAACACATAGGGGGTAATGGTTGGGCGAACCCAGACCCATAGGGACCCTTAAGGCCAGGTGCCCCGCCTGCGGCTCAGGAGAGCTAGAGATAACGGACTACCTGTACGATGCGCCCCTGGTGGGGCTGCTGCTCCTCTCCAGCGGCAAGTGCAGCGTCTGCGGCTACAAGTACAGCGACATCAGGATGGCTGAGGGAGGGGAGCCGGAGAGGGTGGAGGTCCGGGTTGAGGGGGCCGAGGACCTCGACATACTGGTGATAAAATCATCCACAGCCACCCTAGAAATGCCCGAGCTCGGGGTCAAGATAACGCCGGGACCCGCCTCGCAGGGCTTCATCACCACGATCGAAGGCATACTCCGCAGGGTGCTGGAGGTGCTAGAAGTTCTCTGCGAAGACCCGTCCACCAGCAGGGAGGAGTGCGCCAGGAGGAGGGAGGAGCTGGAGAAGGCTGTGAGAGGCGAGAAGCCCTTCACACTGGTAATAGTTGATCCCGACGGCGCCAGCAAGGTGGTCAGGGACAGGGAAAGCAAAGAAAAACTCTACGAGACGCTGAGGGCGGTGGAGGCTACTCGACCTTGATCTCTATGCCGCCCTCCCCCTTCTTGGGCTCCACCTTCTCGAGCTTGACCTCTAGCACGCCGTTCCTGTAGCTGGCCTTGGCGGTGTCGGGCTTCACCTCGGCTGGCAGTTCGACCTCCTTGTAGTACTTGCGCTGGTCGTCGCTGGCCCTTATGATCAGCTTCCTACCCTCAACCACGCGGAGCTTTATCTTATCCTTCTCGACGCCCGGCAGCTCGGCCACCACTATGACCTGCTTGTCGTCCTCAAAGACGTCGACTAGTGGCTCCCTCTCCTCGGTGACCCTGGGCCTGCCGCGCTCCCTCCTAATGTTGCCGAACTCCTCGACCACGGGTCTGCCGTCGGGCCCTATCGTTATCCTGAACCCGTATACGTATGGGCCTCTGACTTCCCCGCGGCCCTCCCTAAGCATCCTGGAGAGCTCCTCCTCTATAGCGGCGAACTCCTCCTCTATGGCCCGCATCATCTCGTCGAAGATGTCGAATATGCTCCACCTTCTCCTTCTGAACGACACGGCGATCACCCCAGAATATAGTGTTCAGCTCCCCGAAATATTAAATTTTGGATCACCACCCTATCATACGCCGGGTCAACAGTTTTATCACCCGATTAAACAATTAATTATCCAGGTGAATGCTCCGTGGACCCTGTAGTATTCCTCATAGAGGCCCTGCTCAAGCTCTACAACTGGGCTGGCCAGGTGCTTACCTACGTGCTCATGCACACCGTGTTCAAGGACAACCCGGAGGCGGAGGGCGCTGCCAGGGCTCTGGGAGCGGCGTTCAACATGCTTGTCAACCTAACAGCCTTCTACATAGCCTTAAAGGTTTTCACAAGGTTCGAGAAAATACTGCTCTACATCATCGTGGCTGGCTGGGCGATCTTCGTTGCCCTCATGGCCGGGATGCTGAGCCCCGACGTGGCCAGCGAGCTATCCCGGGTCTTCGGGTAGCCCGGCCAGCGCGAACGTTATTATACTGCACAGCCCCCATAACCAAGCAAGCTCCGAGAGGTGCATAGCGCCGTGTCGAGGGCTGAGACCTACGACATAGTCGTTGCGGGCGCCGGACCCGCCGGGGCAACCTTCGCATACTTCGTCTCCAAGCTCGGCCTCAGGGTAGCACTGCTCGACATGAGGAGGTGGGACGACCTCTGGGGCAAGCCCTGCGGCGACGCTATAAGCCACCACACCTTCACCGACATAGGCTTGGAACCCCCTCGGGGCGACGAGGTTAGGCAGCACGTCAACGGGATCCTGATATACAGCCCCAATGAGAAGACCGTGTTCAGGGTAGACGGCAAGGGCTACATCATCGACAGGACCAAGCTGGGCCAGCGCCTCGTCAAGGGCGCAGCCGACAAGGGTGTCGAGGTTATGCTGGAGACCAGGATACTGGGACCCATAGTTGAGGATGGGCGCGTCGCCGGGGTCAAGGCTAGAAGCTCCAGGGGCGAACTTCTGGAGCTCAGGGCCAGGCTCGTAGTGGAGGCCACAGGGGCTAGCGGGGCCATAAAGTCCAGGCTACCCCCGGAGTGGGCGGTGGCCGAGAGGCTGGAGCCCTACGACATGAACGTAGCTTATAGGGAGAGGAGGGAGCTCAACTACGAGATAGAGAACCCCGACTACATCAGGATCTACCTAAACCAGAGCATAGCGCCTGGAGGCTACTGGTGGTTCTTCCCCGAAGGGAGGTCCGAGGTCAACGCTGGCCTGGGGGTGCAGGCTGGCAAGGGCTACCCAAGCCCCAGAAACATATTCTATGAAACCCTGGCTACGAGGCCCGAGCTCAAACCAACCACAAGGGTCCTCAGCGCCGCGGGCGCGCCCCTCCCGACCAGGAGGCCCGCTACCACCATGGTGGGGCCCGGGATAATAACGATAGGCGATGCAGGCTTCACCGTAAACCCCGTGCACGGCGGAGGGATGAGCTACTCCATGAAGGCGGCCAGATACGCTGCCAACGCTGTGGAGGAGGCTGTGGAAGCCGGAGACTGGAGCGTGAAGGCCCTGTGGAGCCTCAACACGGAGTACATGAGGAACGTCGGCGCCAAGCAGGCTGCCCTCGACGTCTTCAGGATCTTTCTCCAGCAGCTGAGCGACGACGAGCTCAACTACGGGATGGAGAAACGCCTCATAAGGGAGCAGGACACATACGAGGCCAGCGCGTCTGGCCAGCTCAGGATAAGCGCCTGGGACAAGCTCGTGAGGATAATAATGGGCCTTGGCAGGCCCACACTACTCCTCAAGCTCAAGACGGTTGCCGACTACATGAAGAGGGTTAGGAGCCTCTACCTGGAATACCCTGCAAGCCCCGAGGACCTGCCGCGATGGAGGGCGCGTGTAGCCGAGCTGTACTCCAGCTACTTCAAGGATCTAGGCATAGAACACCCTTAAGGCTAGGGTCCAACAACCATTTTTATGAGCCCCTACTACATCTATTTTCCTCGGCCCAGAGCGTGGAGCTATGGGGGAGAGAAGGCCGCTACTAGCCGACGGCAGCATAGTTGGGGACTACGAGCCGCTCTTCAAGTACTGGGAGAAGGCGAGGAAGAGGGGCCGCGGGGAGGAGGGCCGCGTAGTGCTTAGAAACGAGGACTTCCAGCACCTCGAAAAGCTCCTAAGGAGCAGGGAGGGCAGGCTCAGCGTAGCGGAGGCCCTGGAGGAGCTGACCCTCTACTTCCTGGACCGCGTGGACCCGGAGCTTGCCCGGGAGGCCGTGGAGGAGGCCTACGGGGTCTCCGGGTACGACGCCGAGTCTGCCAGAAGGGTTGTTGCAAGGATCCTGGCAGGCTGGCTCATAGAGGCAGCCAAGACCTGGGGCTCCCTTAAGGTGAGGGGGTGAGCCGCTTGTGGTCCAGAATGGTCGAGGAGATGCCCAGAATGCTGGCCGAGGTTAGGAGAAAATGGCCTGGCTCCACGCTCGACAGGGTCAAGGTTTCCAAAAACAGGATATACTTGTTTTTCCGTATAAATGGCGTAAACGTTAAAGCCATACTGTATCCGGCCAAGGGCTGGAAGGTGAGGGTGTACTCGCCCCTCCAGGGGGTCAACATCGCGCTGAAAAGACTGCTCGAGAGGTGGATAGAGGGTGCAAGGAAGAGGAGGGAGAAACCCGTATAGGAAGCGGATAGAGCTCCTCATCTCGCTCTGGGACAGCCTGATCTCTAGGCCTCCGGGGAGCCGGGAGGAGCTAGTCGAAATGCTCCGCTACGCCTACTCCAAGGCTAGGCTGGAGCCCCTCAGGGGCAAAGCCAAGCCACCCGACCTCTACGACAAGGAGCTGGCAAGCCTGTACGTCGTCGGGAAGTACGGGCTCGGCCTCCACGAGGAGTACGCCGAGGTCTTCGAGCAGTACTTCTACAAGGAGGAGCTCTACGAGGAGCTGGGGGACAGCATCCTGGAATCCCGGGATGACGATGCCAGGAGGATAGTGGAGGAGAAGCTGGGCGAGCTCGACCAGAACACACTGGCCAGGATGCTGAGGGTTTACTTCACGAGGCAGGTGTTCGGCCTCCTCGGGGAGGACGAGTTCCTAGCCCTCCTGAGGAGGATTCCCCAGGTATTCCCCGAGCATGCTGAAACCGTTAAGAAGTACTCAAGGTTCTACGTGGCGTTCAGGGTTGCGGAGGCCATAGCTAGAGGCGAGGTTAAGACCAGGACGGCGAAGGAGGCGTTGAAGCAGGCTATAAGTGTTCGTATAGGCGTCGACAAGAGCACGCCTGATGACGAGTATATAGCATCCATAGCCCGCGATGTTTTCAGAGTTTCTAGCCGTCTGCTGGGGCAGGTGCTGAGCATTAGGCCCCGGAGGCAGCAAAAGGAACGCTCCTAACCTAACCTCTTTTTAACGCCGTTAATCACGGTTATTGCCGTGTCCGTGTAAATTTTAAATATTGATAATTGCATTATAAATGTGAAAATCCGAGGTGCTCGAAGTGTACCAGTTAACGCCGACCCAGAGAGAGATACTTTCAGCACTTATAGAGTTGTACAACCGGCACAAAAAGATGATAAAGAGCAAGGAGGTTGCAGAACTCGTCGGGAAGGATGAGGGAACAGTTAGGAACATAATTATAGGGCTTAAAGCCCTGGGTCTCGTGAGCTCCAAGACGGGGCCCAGCGGCGGCTATATACCCACCCTAAAGGCCTACGAGGTCATGAAACTGCCCGCACTCCAACCCACAACAGCCTACATGAGGATCTATAAGGACGACGAGGAGACGAACCTCGTGGTGACGAGTATAGAGATCCTTGACCCCCTGAACCCCGAGGGTGGGAAGGCGGTCTTCCGCGTTATAGGGAACCTGTACCAGCTCAGGCCCGGCGACACGATAAAGCTGGGCCCCACTGAGTACTCGAGGCTCTTCATAGAGGGCGAGGTTGCCGACGTTGATAGGAGGGCCAGCCAGATCTCCGTCATAGTTAAGAGGTTTGTCAGCATACCGCGCGAGCCCGTCATCGCCCTGGCCTCCAGGGGCCTCATCAAGGTGCACCCTGACATGTCTCTGAGGGAGGCCGCCAGGGTTCTCTACGAGCACGCGATAAGGGGCGCTCCCGTTTTCGAGGAAGACAAGGTTGTGGGCATGATCACGGAGGCCGACCTAACCAGGGCTATCGTGGAGGGCCGGATAGACGCGAAGGTGCGGGACCTGATGAGGAAACGAATAGTCACCATCCGCGAAGACGACGACATATTGAGGGCCATAAGGCTGATGAACGAGCACAAGGTGGGCAGGCTCCTAGTGGTGGACGCCATGAACACCCCTAAGGGGATCATAACCCGGACCGACATCCTGAGGAGAATAGCTGGTATGGAGCGTGGCTAGGAGAGTGTCGGTTCCGGTGGAGGGCGCTCACCCCTCGCCGACGTGCAATTCTCCTCATCCACCGGGATTCAGGATCACGTGCCGACACTATTAAGCACTAGCACCGGGGCTCAGCTAGGAGGATACCCTCGCCACAGCCCAGCGGGCTCCGGCGATTCCGGCGCGTACATCATCGCCGTGGAGTATCTCACGGAAAAGCACTTCTTTACTCTTCCTCCTCTTCCTCGGGCCTTTTTATCCTCTGGGTTATCCTGAGCTCCTCCTCTCCTACCTCCACCACGACTGTGGCGTTCTTCAGCTTCTCCGTGGCTCCGAAGTAGTACTTGTAGGTCTCGCCAGGGCCCAGCGTTATGTCTAGCTCCTCGCGCTCATGAATCATCCTGACGGGTGCAACCGTGCTCTCCTCCTCGTATGGGAGGGAGGGCTCGACGCTCCTCGTGGTGACCTCGTATTCGAGCTCCAAGGCCTTAATCTTGAGGGGCTGGGTGTCGGTGTTGGCGACCACGACCTCGGGGCCGCTTACATATATAGTTATCCGGGGCTTCAAAACGATCCCCGACCAATACAGTGTTTATCGAAGTATTTTAATAAACCGTAGCTGGCTGCCCGCGACAGAAAAGCCTATACCCTTTTAAACACGCCCCGAGAGAACCATATATTCCGAGGTGCAGAAATGGTGGGTATAAATAACTTTGACAAAATCTGGAACGGGGGGAACAGGGGGCCTACCCTATCAGACAAGCTTAAGGATGCTTTCAAGCCCAAGGAGCCCCTGAGGCGCAGGATAGCCTACGCCAACTACAGGCTCAGGATGGTTCTAGGCAGGCTGGACATGTTCATCTCCAGGATGCAGGAGAGGGACAGGGTACTGTTCGAGAAAGTGGTGGAGGCACACATAGCCAAGGACAAGGCTAGGGCAGCAATGTATGCCGCCGAGGTGGCCGAGATCAGGAAGCTGGTCAGACAGGTGATGGCCACCCGGGTGGCGCTGGAGCACGTCACCCTGAGGCTTGAGACGATACAGGAGATAGGAGAGATAGCGGTGGCCGTGGGCCCCGTGCTGGGAGTGGTCAAGGAGCTGAAGACCGCGCTCCGCGGCATAATGCCGGAGCTCAGCCTGGAGCTGAGCGAGCTGGAGGAGGTGCTCCACCAGGTCGTGATGGAGGCTGGCCAGTTCACCGGCGTGAGCCCCGAATACTACGCTGCCAGCGAGGAGGCGAGGAAGATACTCAAGGAGGCAGCGGCCGTCGCGGAGCAGAGGCTAAAGGAGTCATTCCCGCAGCTACCCAGCTACGTGACCACGGGCGAGGAGGCAAAGGAGGCAGCCGGCCCCTAACATTTTCGGCGGCCGGCTGAAATTTATCACTAAAAATAGAATCTTTTTGTATCAATAATTAAAGTTAATTGGAAATAATTTTTAGGAGCCGCTACCAGTATCTACCGGACCACCCCCAACGGAGCCGAGGTGTGCAGTGTTGAAGCCAATTATAGTCTGGCTTGAGGAGGTCCGGGCAAAGGACACCCTCCTCGTGGGAGGCAAAAACGCTAACCTCGGCGAACTCCTCAACATAGGCATACCCGTCCCCCCAGGCTTCGCCGTCACAGCGTATGCTTACCAGGTCTTCATCGAGAGGTCGGGCCTCAAGGAGAAGATCTCCGAGATCCTGGGCAGCCTCGACGTGAATGACCAGAAGGCCTTGGAGGAGGCAAGCAGGAAGCTGCGCGAAATGGTTCTGTCCACAGAGATGCCTCCCGAGATCTCGGACAAGATCGCCGAGTACTACAGGAGGCTGGCCGAGAGGCTGGGCGAGGAAGAGCCCCTAGTGGCTGTAAGGAGCTCCGCCACAGCCGAGGATCTCCCCGAAGCCAGCTTCGCCGGTCAGCAGGAGAGCTTCCTCAATGTTAGGGGCGAGGAAGAGGTTGTCGAGAAGGTGAAGAGGTGCTGGGCCAGCCTGTTCACGCCGAGAGCCATCTTCTACAGGGTAGCCCAGGGCATACCCCACGAAAAGGCGTACATGTCGGTCACGGTCCAGAAAATGGTGAACTCGCGCAGTGCTGGCGTCATGTTCACACTCCACCCCGTCTCGGGGAACCGAGACGTCATCGTCATCGAGGGGGCCTGGGGACTCGGCGAAACGGTGGTGGGCGGCAAGGTAACTCCCGACGAGTTCGTGGTTGACAAGGAGACCCTCAAGATCGTTGAGAAGCGCATAAACAGGAAGGAGATAGCCATAGTCTACGACCCTGAGAAGGGCGGAAACAAGGTGGTGGAGCTACCACCCGAGAAGGCCAACGCCCCTTGCCTCTCCGACGAGGAGGTGGTGAAGCTCGCCGAGTACGCCAGGAAGATAGAGCAGCACTACGGGAAAGCCATGGATATCGAGTGGGCGGTGGACGAGAACCTGCCCTTCCCCCAGAACATATTCATAGTCCAGGCGCGCCCCGAAACCGTGTGGAGCGCCAAGAAGAAGGGGGAGGCCAAGCCGGGCGAAGAGGAGGTCGAGGTCGGGAAAGCCGAGGTTCTGGTAAGAGGTCTCCCAGCAAGCCCCGGTGCCGCCTCCGGCGTAGCCAGGGTGATCATGGACCCCCACGGCGAGGAGGCTGCCGCCTTCAAGGAGGGCGACATCCTGGTCACCAGAATGACGGATCCCGACTGGGTCCCCCTCATGAAGAAAGCTGCTGCAATAGTGACGGACGAGGGCGGCATGACCAGCCACGCCGCAATAGTTAGCAGGGAGCTGGGCATCCCGGCGGTGGTAGGCACCAGGGAGGGGAGCAAGGTTATCAAAACCGGCATGGTGGTCACGGTGGACGGGAGCAGAGGGGTGGTTTATAGGGGCAGGGTAGCCCTGGAGGCCAAGGAGGCAGCGCCCACCCCCGGCGTGACAAGCGTACCCCAAGAGTATCTTGAACAGGTTTTCCCTGTCACAGCCACCAAGATATACATGAACCTCGGAGAGCCCGACGCCATAGACAAGTACAAGCACCTGCCCTTCGACGGCATAGGGCTGATGAGGATAGAGTTCATCATAAGCGACTGGGTAGGCTACCACCCCATGTACCTCTACGAGCAGGGCAGGGGCCAGGAGTTCGTTGACAAGCTAGCTGAGGGCATAGCCAAAGTGGCGTCAGCCATACACCCACGCCCGGTAGTCGTCAGGTTCAGCGACTTCAAGACCAACGAGTATAAGGGGCTTAAAGGAGGGGAGAAGTACGAGCCCGACGAGAGGAACCCCATGCTTGGCTGGAGGGGTGTGTCGAGGTACATACACCCCAACTACGAGCCAGCCTTCAGGCTTGAGGTTAGGGCCGTAAAGAAGGTCAGAGAGGAGATGGGCTTCAAGAACGTCTGGGTCATGCTCCCCTTCGTAAGGACCACCTGGGAGGTTAAAAGAGCCCTCAAGATCATGGAGGAGGAGGGGCTGGGCAGGAGCAAGGACTTCAAGATATGGCTCATGGCCGAGGTCCCCTCCATAGTGCTCCTTGCCGGCGAATTTGCCAAGCTTGTCGACGGCTTCAGCATAGGGAGCAACGACCTAACCCAGCTGATCCTAGGCGTTGACAGGGACTCGCCCCTCCTCGCAGAGATGGGCTACTTCGACGAGAGGGACCCGGCGGTCCTCCGGGCCATAGAGGTGCTGATAAGGGAGGCCCACAGGCACGGCGCCACGGTGTCGATCTGCGGCCAGGCGCCCAGCGTCTACCCGGAGATAGTCGAGTTCCTGGTTAGCCGCGGGATCGACAGTATAAGCGTCAATCCCGACGCTGTGGTCAGTACGAGGAGGATGGTTGCAAGCATAGAGAGGAAAGTCATGATGAAAAAGCTTAGCAGCATACTAGAGAAACTGGGGGACCGCTGAGGCCTTAAAGGTTCTCACATTCTATCCTGTTTATCCTGGCATGTTCCTCGAACCTTTCGTGGATCTCCCTGACCACGCCCTCGGCTGGCCGCAGTAGATACTTTATGTCTGTATACTTGGCCTTAACCTCCTCCAAGTCTCCAGGCCTAACCTCCAGGCAGTATTCGCCCCGGCAGACCCTGACCTTCTCGGCCTCGAATACCAGTCTGTGCTGGCCATCCCCTACCGCTAGCCTTGGGCCCCCATCGTCTGACATGTAGGATATGAACATGCCGTACTTCGCCCTGGTCGCTGTGAAGCCCCTGCCCCACGACGAGATGTACCATTTAAAGGGGGCCCTGCAGAGAACGGCGCCCTCCCCTGAGAGGCAGTCGCGGGCCAGGCAGTGGAGGTAGCCCAGAACCCTGTTAAGTGTCTCCGCTATCCCAGCGAGCCTGTATGTGAGGGACAACGCCTTGCTCGTGGCTGCGTCAGGCTGGGCCGGAGCCTCCACCCCGTAAAGGCTGCGCGACAATGTCTCCGCAAATCCCCTGGCAGTTAGGAGTGCCTCCTCGGCCATGACATAGCCCCACCAATTCGGGGTAGGAACCTAGCTATAACTTTTTGTGTCGGCCCAGCCCGGACAACACTCCACAACGTGTGGCAAGGGCTAAACCGTTCCCCGCCTACGGTCTTTTTAGGTTTCCGTAGGTCGGTTCATCACGGTGCCTGACCACGTCCCGCCTACGGCTCCGGAGGGTTGCCCTACTCTCCAGAGCCATCGGCGAAGCGCGGCGTCATCCCACAGTCAACTACATTCCATCCAAGCAAGTTTTATAAACATTAACATGCGAAAACCCACAAAGACCTTAAAGACCTACAACTCAGAAACAGTTGCTAACCCTGTCCCTCTTAGAAGCCCTCAGCACCCTCTCGACAAATGCCCTTATGCCGGGCATCCGGGGCGGCTTCTTCCTCTCCCTGAGATACGTCAACACAGCTTCCCTCCCCCCGAGGGCCTCGTGGCACTTGCTGCACACGTGGATCACGGTGTTGACCTGGACGCTGCAGTCTAGACATACGAGCCTCCCGCAAACGGCGCAGTGGGTTATGGAGAGCATCCTGCCGCAAACCTGGCAGAGGGCCTGGACGCAGAAGGTGCAGATCCCCCGGCCCCGGTCGAAATGTCTGGGACAGACAAGCCGTCCACACATACTACACCTGTGGAGAGCCTCCGCTTCGCCGCAGACTTCGCATAGCAACTCTCCACACCTACCCCTCGAGAAGCGCACCCACCTTCTCGGCTATTTTGCGCACCCTCCTAGCATGCCTCCTAGCGGCGTTTCTATCGTCGTCACAGACACTAGCATAGTAGTCAACACCGTTACTGTGGGAGTCCAGGAAGACCTGAGC
>JALURJ010000299.1 GCA_027016915.1 Desulfurococcales archaeon
CTAGGCTTGCGTGGAGGGCGGCGGAGAGGCATTCGGGGAAGTGTGGCACGGGGAATAGCTGTTATCTCGGCTTCCCGGCCCCCGGGCCATGGATATTGCCTCGTTCCTGCGCGGAGCTCCTGGACGGTTATCTTGTGGTAAGGCTTTACGTCGGGCTTCCGGCTAGGGGTAGGAGGATCCTTGGAAGAGAAGCTGAGAGACTGCTGGTGCGAGGCGTTAGGGAGGTGTTGGGTGCTGTTGTGCGTATGGGCGGGGAGGCTGAACGTGTTGAGAGGCACGTGGAGACATTTCTGGACCAGGAGTATCTTCGAGGCTGGCTCTACGAGAATGGATACGCCTTCTTCGTCGCTGATGGGAGCATCCTGCCCCGGGAATCCAGCCTCTCTGAGAGGCCCATGAAGAATGCTGTTCCCTTCCAATCACCCGGGGAACTCAGGGTATCGGTGGAGCTGCCTAGCGGCAGGAGGGTCACGGGAATGGCTGCGCCCATGGGCGTGTTTCTCGTGACGGGCGGCGGTTATCACGGGAAGACCACGCTCCTCGAGGCTGTGCAGCAGGGCATCTACAATCATGTGGAGGGGGATGGGAGGGAGCTGGTGGTGTCGAGAAGGGGCACTGTTCTGGTGAAAGCTGAGGATGGAAGGCTTGTCCACCACGTGGACATTTCAGCCTTCATTTCGAGCCTTCCAGGCGGTGTCGACACTAGGAACTTTTCAACCCTGGATGCAAGCGGCTCCACCAGCATGGCTGCATCCATAGCGGAGGCGCTGGAGGCTGGGGCTGAGGTGATCCTCATAGACGAGGACACCAGCGCCACAAATCTTCTTTTCAAGGACAGCCATATGGCAAGACTCATACCCAGCGAGCCTATAAAACCCCTATCCATGTTAGCCCGCAGCCTCTCAAGATCCCTGGGCGTGGGGTTGACCGTTGTCTCAGGATCCTCTGCATCCTTCGTTCCCTGCTCGGACAAGGTTATACTGATAGATAACTACGTGCCCAGAGACGTCACAGGCAAAGCCAAGGGTCTTGCAGGAAACACTTGCCCGGAGCGCGACTTCCCCCATCCCCGGAGGAGGGTGTTTCACGGCATAAGGGGGCTCCGAAGGGTGAAGGCTAGAGGGTTTAAGTTGGTAGCCGACTATGTGGGAGGTAGGAAGTTCGAGCTCGACTTAGAGCACTATCCAAGGATTGTTGAGAGAGGACAGGTGAGGCTGCTGGCCCTCATGGTGGAGAGGCTCGCCTCGCCGAGGAGGCCTCTAAGCGTGTCTGAGATTCCAGATGCGGTGGAGGAAAAATTGCTGAGAGAAGGGTTTAGAGCGTTCGCCAGCCCTGTGCCTCCCGACCTAACCTACGTGGCTGGCTTCGACCTTGTATGGGTGCTGAACCGCATGTACAATGCTATCTTTGTCCAGGATTAGCCCCTCTAGAGGCCCTTCTCCAGTACTGCTGAGATCAGCTGGATCAGCTTCTCCACGTCCTCCACGTATATATACTCGGTTGTGCTGTGCGTGTACTTGACGGGTACGCCTAGGGCGAAGGCCTTAGCAGCTACCCTCTGGAAGGCAGCCGCATCGGTTCCGCCTCCCACCGAGACCACCTGCAGGGGGATGCCGCTGTTTCTGGCGATCGACACTATCCTCTTGCCCAGCACGGGGTCCACTATGGCGGAGTTGTCCACCGCTCTCAGCACGGGACCAGCGCCGGGTTTCAACTGCCCCGTGACCACTGGGCTGCAGCAGGTCGCCGTATCTATGGAAGCCATATAGGTGGGGTTAACCCTGTGGGCCAGGGCCCACGCCCCCCTAAGCCCTACCTCCTCCTGCGTTGTCCAGGCTAGGTAGACCTTGTATCTCGGCTCAACCTTGCCGCCAGCTATTAGCTTGGCTACCTCGACCAGTACGGCGCAGCCAAACCTGTCGTCGATGGCTCTGGTTGAAACCACCCTGCCTTTGTTGAGAAGGCTCCAGGGCTTGTGGAAGGTTACGGGGTCTAGGATGTCTATTCCTAGCTCCCTGGCCTCCTCATCGCTGCTTACACCGACGTCTATGTAGAGCTGGTTCCAGGGCACCACCTTGAGGTCCTTCTCCAGCTGGAGGTGGGGCGGTGTGATCCCGATGACCCCCGGCACGTCGCCTTTCTCCGTGTGGATGGTCACGTGCTGGCTTGGCAGGATCCTGTCGTCTATGCCTCCGATCTTCCTGAACCTCACCGTTCCATCCTTCTCTATATGGGTGACGAGTAGTCCCAGCTCGTCCATATGGGCTGCGAGGAGTATGCTTTCCTCCCCCTCGCCCAGCTCAAGGACCAGGTTACCCATGGTGTCTGTCCAGGTTTTGCCGAGATCGCCTACTAGGCCGTGGATCTTCTCCCTAACCCTGTGCTCGTAGCCGGAGACCCCGGGAACCTGGACCAGCTCCCTCAACGTCTCGAGAAAGCCCATTCGCAACACCTAGGTATTCTAGGTATGGGCGTGTAAAAAGGTTAGACCCGCCTCCTAGTGGAGGTGCAGACTATTCCTGCCGCCGCGGCTACAAGCCAGGGTGCTAGCCAAGCTAATCCCGTTGCTGAGTTATACCTGGATTCAAGAAGCACCGTATCGGGAGGAGCCGCCATGTTGCTGGCCAGCCAGTAGAGGTCTGCGGCCCCGGTAAGGTTGGCGTTGTCCTCGAGTTCCAACACTAGGGCCAGCGCGCCGAGACGTTGCCACCTATCCCCGGCGAGCATGGAGTTGAGGTAGTATACTAGAAGCGAGTTGTGCCTCGTCCCCAGGGGCCCTGTCATTATTGCTGGTGCAACGTCGACGAAGCAGGCGCCTAGCCCTCTCTCAACCTTTAGGGTTTGCTTGTTGAGGGGTGTTTCGATGTAGCTGCTAACGGTGAACAGCACCTGTTCTCCCTTGATGGAGGCGTTTAGCCTGGCGTAGAGCGGGACTTCTATAAATAGTGTGGATGGGTGCTGCTCGCCGCTGGTTAGCGCCTCTATGAGCCAGGGCTCCAGGGCTACCAGCTGGGCTAGTGGAGGTGAAGTGACGCGCAGCTTGCTGGCAGCATCCTGGATTTCCAGAGCCCAATGGCCCAGCTCTGAAGGTACGGGTATGCTGGTAGTGTTGAATACGAAGGCTCCCCTAACCACTCCAACTACGGCCTCGCCATACCTTAACCCAACAAGGGTTGCCTCAGCTATGCCTCTGCCTCCCACCAGAGTCGAGGATCCTATCATGGCTGAGTAGACTTCAAGCGTCCAGCCCCGCGCTGATCTAAGTATTAGAGGTTGGGTGAAGTTTGCCACAAAGTACAGGTGATGGAGCGATTTCTGCATCAAGGATTCCTCCGTCCCTAGGAGTTCTACGGCTGCTGGTGGAAGCACGAGGTCCCTGACAAGCAGGGTGGCTCTAAGGATGCTGATGGTGTTGGCCGGTTCGACGCCTACGTAGAGCTTGGCGTCGGACCATACAAGCAGAGGTTCCGGCGCTTCTAGCAGTTTCTCTGCGGAGGCGTTGCTGGCCACACTTTCGGCCTTCAAGTAACCCACAAGTCCCGGCGAGAGTATGGACACGGTGTACTCGCGAGGTAGCAGGAGGTCTGCAACCACTCTGTTGGGAGCCGATGTGTAGGCCTCGGCGAGGCTTGCCAGCTGCTGGCGAGCCTTAGCTGCGTCCTTAACAAGCATGTCCCATAGGGTGTTCAGCGGGGCTTCACTCACCCGTACTCTGGCTTCAGACACTCTGGCAGATACGTTGTGGAGACGCCACTCACCGCCGCATAGCGTGGCCGTATCTCCGCTTCTCAGAGTGGCTGTGCCTCCCTGGCGCGTCGTGAACGCTGAGTAGGCAACTATACCTGCAAGGAGGAGGGCGAGGCATACGAAGCCTATAGAAGCCCTAAGAGCCTCTCCCCTACCCCTCACGAGACGGAAATACTCTACCATGAATATCGCCGAGGCGTATCCTGCCGTTATGGAGATAAGAAGTGCCCCGGCCGCATGGTGGGAAGACACGACCCCGGCCAACCTGGCTGTTACTACTAGGGTCGAAGCGGTAGCCGCTGCTGCCATGTGGGTCCAGGCTGGGAGCCTAATGGGCGAAAACGCTAGTGATGCCGAGACTATGGCTACAACTAGCGAGGCGTATAGGGCCATATCCGCGGCAGTACCCGCCGGATGCCCAGCCAGCAGCGGCCTCAAAGCTATGAGTATACCTGTAGCTGCAAGGGAGGCTGAGAGGGGGTTCCACCCCCCACTACCCCTCCCGGGCAGGTGTAGTTGCCTGACAGTTACGCTCCACCCCACGAAGACCACGTGGGCCACGGCTAGAAGAGCGGCTGGCAGCCAGGGTTTACTGGTTAGAATAATGGAGGGGCCAGGTTTGAGGAGCGGCATTGCGGAGACAAGCATCAAGCCTAGAGCTAGAAAGGAGAGCCTCCTCAACACGTTGCTGAAGCCGAGGTCGCTGTAGATAAGTGATAGCAGTAGAGCTAGTGCGGCAAGGGGCGGCGCCGATGCTGGCAGGCGGCCTGCGGAGGCGTATCTCCATGCCTCGGCTAGAAGGGCTGGAAGCAGAAGGACAATGCCAAAGGCCGGTACGCTTGGCTCAGGTTTTTCGAGAAAAATCCTGGCAGACGCCATGCCTGCCCCTAGGCCTACAGCTACGGTCAGCGCGTAGGCTGAGGCCGTAAAACTAGGGTATACTGGTAGCGTCTCGCCCATCCAAGGGGCAACAATGAGCATTATGTAGGCTGCAAGTAGGAGGGTGTTGTCAAGTACGAGGAGTTTCCACCTGGTTGAAAGCCTTGAGACTAGGAGTGCGTAAATGCCCAGCACCACGAGTATGAAGGTAAACCCGTTAGCCACAATCCAGTACTTGGCTGTGCTGCCCAGCTCTTCGAGCCCTGAGAACCATGCCGCCGAACTCCTGGGATCTGCGGAGATGAGGAGTATGTATAGAATTGCGAGGAGAGGGGAGGCGAGGAGCGCCGCTTTGCCCCGGGCTTCTCCAGCCCTAAGGGTGGAGGTCAGCGCGAAGCACGAGGCTAGGAGTCCGGCAAGCCCGATAACCTGCTCGTGGGTCAGCATCCACGGCACCCCAACGTTTGCGGGGGTGGGGGAAGGCCTGGACGTGTAAAAAAGGTTGAGTTATATTGGGCTTCTAGGGCTTCCTGAAGAACGCTAGGCCAACTGCTACCAGAGCTATTACCAGCCCAAGGGCTCCGAGGATCGTGGCAGTACTAATGCCGCCCTTAGCCTCCTCTGCCGCAACTCTTACATCCTCAACTGTCTTGGACAGCTGATCCGCCTTCTGGAGGGCCTGGCCGGCTGTTGCAGATACCTGGTCAACAGTGCTGGACAACGAGCTGAACTCAGTGCTTAGGCTCTGGAGCTCCTGTTTGAGCTGCGGCACCTCAGCCTCCATGGCTGCCAGTTTAGACTCAAGCTGCGAAATCTTGTCCTCCAGCTGTGCCACCTGCTCGGCACTGGCGCCCGTGGCTCTCAGGGTCTCTACCTGTTTCTTAAGATCCCTCAGCTCCAGCGCTGTGTTGTAGTAGTTCACCATCTTGCCCAGCTTGTCCATGACCGTGTCGACGGCTCCGTGCCAGAAAGTGTAGTCGGGGCCGGACATGGCAGCCCCTGCTCTCCATCTCCTACCGTCATGGTGCCAGATGTAGTACCACATAAGCTCCATGTACTCATCTAGCTTGTTGCTGGGATCATGGATGCCGAGATCCCAGGCCTTTTTAACAAGTTCGTAGGCGTAGCTGGCGGTTACGTTGTATTCGACCAGGTTCTGCTCGTAGATCAGGAAGTAGTTGTCCACCCACTGAGAGCTGTGGCAGAGCTTACATACCGACTTCATGTTGTTGCGGCGCTGTGCTAGCTCGTCTGTCAGCGTTATCTTGGCTAGCCTGGGGAAGCCAAACTCGCCCGAAGCAGGGGCCTCTTCGAAGTTGAGCTGGTAGCCCTCCACAGCGACACCGCTCTCTACAAGCCCGGCACCTGTCAGCTGGCTTCCACCCTTAATAATGGCGTTCTGCGCGTGGTCAGGCCACTTGGGCTTGGGAAACGTGAAGAAGTGCATTAGGTCCCACACTAGCCTCTGCCTAAGGTCGTGGCTACCCTGGACCAATATTTTGCCCTCGGCATCGGCTATGGTGCTCATGTGGCAGGTGGCACAGGTGGGTGCACGGAAGTCCACGCCTACCTTCCAGGGTATGGCATTCCAGTTCCACTTTCCGCCCTCCGAGTCGTATATGTTGCCATGCTTGCTCTCTTCGTAGATTTCGAAATAGGGGTGATCGGGTCCCAGGTGGCATTGGCCGCAGGTGTAGGGCTTCCTGGCCTCCTCCACGCTGAATTTGTGCCTGGTGTGGCAAGCAGTACAGGTGCCGAGGCTACCGTCAGGGTCTACCCTACCGGCGCCATTGCTTGGCCATCCCCAGTACTTGACCGCCATGCCGTTGTTCTCATAGGGCACTACCAGGGTGCCGTGGCACTGCATACAGGCGAAGTATATGAAGGAGTTCTTGATCCTGGGGTCGTCCATTATACCCGTGGAGGCAAATACGCCGCTAACCGGGTAGAGCGGCGAGACTATGTCCTTGAAGTCGGTGTCGTAAATGGTACCGAACTGCTGGACCTCAGGGTCATTGGGGTTCTGCTGAAGCTTCTTGGCGTACTCCTTGTACCATGGCCAGTCGACCAGATCGACACCAGTATTCTCATAGACGGGGGGTAGCAGGTCGAGCCTGTTGTTCTCCTTGGCGTACTTAACTATCTTGGTGTACCATGGCTTGAGAGGGCCGTTAAGGACCCCGAAGCCGTGCATGGTCCAGGTTATCTCTTTGGCCTCCTTGGCGTGGCACTGGCTACAGTCCTTGAGTGTGACTATGGGGACTATGTCGAACTGGCCCATGTGGTTGACTACGTCGGCTCTGTCGGGCTCCTTGAACATTCCGTGACACTCGTAGCAGCCCACAGTATAGGGGTAATTCTGGAACTTCCCCGCTACCGTGGCCTCTATGCCCAGCTTCTCGTAAAGGTGGGTCACGTTGTCGGGCTTGTTCCATGCATGCTTGCTGCGCAGCCAGTCATAAACTATTTGAGGGGTGACCGTTAGGTGGCACTGGACGCACTGCTGGGTTTCGGGGCTCGCCTTCTCCAATGCTTCCTGTAGCTTCTCCTGGATATCCTCTTCTCCGTAGCCCACGTTGGCGGCTAGGGCTATGCTGGAATCGCTGGTTGGCGGCTGGAAGGCTGGAAGTACTGCGGGCAATGCTATTAACAATATAATTAATATATATGTGGGTTTCAGCTGCATAATGTTTACACCTATAGTCCCTTACTTTATTTCGTGCACAAAAAGTGCATGATACTGCTAATATAGGGAACCCCGAAAATGTTCGGATGTTGAGGCGGGGATCTGCACTGCTTATAAGTATTTTGCAGAAAACATAACTATGAAAATAAAGCAATTATCCCTTAGTGGCGGAGGGGCTGCAGGTGGCTGGGACAAGGCTTCTCTTCTGCATGTTAAGACACCGCTGCGACATGGTTTCGCTTCTCAGGAAAACTATACAGGACGGCTGGAAGCCACCCGGCGAGGGCAAGGCTGGCCGCGTCGATATGCCACCCATAGCTGCCAGGCTTCTGAGGCTTACTTTTGTGAGCGGTGAGAGGAACGTGTTGGAAGAGTGGCTTAGGGTGAGCGGAGATTTCAGAATTATGGAGGCTTTTATAGATAGGGTGAGGTCGTCTAGTAGGTACAGGGTCTCCGTGGTCTATAGGAACAAGTATGGTGCCGTCTTGAGGATAAGACACAGGATTACCGAGCACTGCCTAAGGTGTCCGATGATATACCTGCCCTCCGGAGTTATGCCAAAAACTGTAGTCCTCCTGCCTGAGGGCAAGCTAGTCGAATTCATAGCTCTGGGCAAGAGACAGGTGGAGAAGCTGGAGGAGATGGGTTTCGAGATACTGACGAACGGCGGGATAAACTCGATGGATTACATGATAACGCCTACTCAGGAGGCAGCCCTAATATATGCCTACCGGAAGGGCTACTATAAGTTCCCCCGGAACGTTAGTTTGAAGAAGCTGGCAGAGGAGCTAGGCATGTCCGTGTCCTCACTGGCCGAGCTTCTAAGAAAGGCCGAAGCCAAAATCGTGGAGGCCTTCATAAGGCACGAAATGCCTCACCACCTGGTAAACAGTGTTCTCAGGAAGCTTTCGAGGAGGGGCGAGAAGGAGGAGGCTGCAAAAGTGCCGGTACAACGCTAGCCGTGTTCCGGACCCTTTATTTATGAGCTGTCCTCTCACTGGAGATGGTGTGGGTATTGGAGGCATCTCGACGTCTCGCCCCCTACGCTGTTGCCCTGCTCCTCCTGATAGACGCCGCGTTACTGTACCTGGTCGATGTTAGAGGCCCCTTCCCCGCCCAGGTGATGCTGGGCACGCCGACAGCCTACAGGAACCTGTACATCCACGTACCTATAGCCATAGCAGGCTACGCGACGTTCACTGTTGCCCTGATCTTCGCCCTCCTCTACCTGGTCAGGGGGGAGGCCAGATACGAGCGTACAGCCCACGCGGCAATAGTGGTGGGTGTGATCTATGGGGCCGCCACCCTGGTGACGGGGAGCATTTGGGCCCACGAATCCTGGGGATCCGCTTGGAACTGGGACCCGAGGGAGACAGGCATATTCTTTATGTGGATAGCCTATCTAGTCTACTTTGTGCTCAGATCCAGCATAAAGGATCCAGACGTTGCCCCGAGGATCTCGATGAGCTACGCAGTTGCAGCGTATTCCACCATACCGCTCAGCTTCGCTCTCCCCTACGTTATGGAGAGCCTGCACCCCGTGATTAGCGAGACTAAGGCCTTTGTGGGCGGCGGGCTTCCAGCCGTTCTCTTCCCTGTGAGAATGCTGATCGTCAACGTTATCGCTATCTTGATGATCTTCATGGTTCGCGACAGGGTCACGGGCGCTGGAACCAGGGTTCTTAGGGCTGGCTCAGCCGCTCTCCTGTTTATAGGCCTACTGCTAGTGGGGTTGTATGTTGCCACACTCATGGGGGCTAGGGGAGGCTTGCAGCTAACCCCCGGGGCTACAGCTAAGTTCGTTGGCACCGTGTCGGAGGCGCGGCTTCTAGAGGGAACCAACGAGTCTGCTACGCTTCTCCTGAAGGTGTATACTGACGGGCGCGCAGTAGAGGTCAGGTATACGGGCGAGCCCCCGGTAAAACCCGTCACCTTCGTCTACCGGGACAAGGAAACCGGGACCGCAGAGGTTAGGACGTCGCTGGTCAGCCACGTTGTACTAGTGGAGGGTGTGGTGGGCGAGAACGGCATTGTGGAGGCTGAGAGGCTGGAAGTATTAAACTATTGGGGGGTGCCGGTTAACATCCTAATGTATGCATTGTTCGTTGCTTCGGCGGTGTACCTGGCAACAAGGCCTGCCAGCAGAGCTGCTTGAGATCCCGAATTATTTTTAAACAAAACATGGATGAAAAAGAGATAAAATGTGCCGTGACACAGGTATTAACAGGTGAAACACACTGAACAGGAAGGCAGGACTGCTGGTTGCCGGCGTGTTGGCAGCAATAATGGTTGGTATAGGCTACATGGCGGCTTCCATGGGAGGCTATAAGGATGTGAGCGACCTAGCTAGGCTCAAGGAACCAGCTTTGGTCACAGTTAAGGGCGTGATAGCGGACTACAGAGCTGACCCCGACAAGGACAGCGTGGTTTTCCTCCTGCAAGGGGAGGACGGCTCAACGATTACGGCAGAGTTCAGCTACCAGAGATTCGTCAATATGCATGGGAGGGCTCCTGGCCCCTGGATCCTGGGGCAGGAGATCGTGGTGAAAGGAGTCTTTTATCCTGAGAGACAGGGCAACATGCTGGGATACATGGATATAAGTGAGATGCTTAAAGGGTGCCATGAGAGCTACCAGGCGCCCCCTGCAACTAGCTAGGGCGGAACCCTCTTATCCTACTACCTCGTTTCTCCATGACCGAGGGTGCGTTGAATGGCTCTTCTAGAATACAGGGATGTCTGGAAACGCTACACCGAGGCCCGATATGTTCTTAGATCCGTGAACCTACGGCTGGAAGAGGGTAGCCTCATAGTTATAGTGGGTCCAAACGGTTCGGGGAAAACAACGCTGCTCAAGATAGGGGCAGGCATCCTGAGGCCAAGCCGCGGCGAAGCCCTCGTACGGGGGGTTAATGCTAGGCTGCCGCCAGCCAAGAGGTGGCTGGGCGTTATACTCCACGAGCCCATGGTTTACCCTGAACTCAGCATATACGAGAACCTCAAGTACTATGCTGGTCTACGAGGCATAGATGAGCCCCTAGGAGAGGGGCTTGCCAAGGAGGCGTTCGAGGAGCTGGGCCTCGGGAAGTACAGGGACAGGCGCGTGGAGGAGCTTAGCTTTGGGTGGAGGAGGCGTACAGACATAGTCAGGGCGCTCCTAGGCGGTCCCGACGTGATCTTGGTTGACGAGCCTTTCACGGGCCTAGACCCCGAGGCCAGGCGGGGGTTGGCCTCAGTACTTAGGAAGCACTTGGAGCGGGGTGGGGCCATCCTAGCAACAACACCCCTGGGCGGCGCGGATATAGAGTTCATGGTGGCCTCAAACCTGAGGCCCGAGGTGTACAGGATAAGCGGAGGCGGGTTGGAGCATGTCGGTTCTCCTACAGGTTAAGCGCATGATCTGGAAAGACCTTCTGCTCGAAACCAGGAGGGTTTCAGAGTTCGGGGCAGCACTTGTGTTCGCAGTTTCGGCCGCAAGCCTCATAGGCTTCGCTGCCAACAGGTTCGCACCCTCAGGCCTAACAGGGACGCTGATAGCTGGGCTGGGCTTGGTCTTGGTCGAGGTGTTCCTCGCCGTTTTCACGGCAATAATGGGGTTTGTCCGCGAGGCCGATAAGGGGACCCTGGAGGGGATAAGGTCCTCGCCCGTAGAGCCTGTGGCTGTGTTTGCGGCCAAGCTTGTGTTTACACTGATCATGCTGGAAGCCTTGGTGGTAGTTGCTACGGGGGCTGCCATGTTCTTCGGGGGAGCAACATTGCGGGGAGCTTACAGGCTGTTCCCCCTGCTGGTCTCTGCAGGCATATATCTGGCCTCGGTGTCGGCCTTCGCATCCGCCCTCTCCGTGTACATTGAGGCTAGAGGGATTCTGCTCCCAACCCTTATACTTGTGCTTAGCGCACCGCTGATCCAGAACGTCATCATACTCGTTGAGGGGGGCTTCTACGGCTCAGGCGCCTGGATGCTGGCCCTCTCAGGCCTGGGCTTCATGGTAGTGGCGTCATGGCTGTCCAGGTATATCTTGGAAGTTTAGACTCCTAGCGGTATTATTTTATGATTCAGGTGATTGTAAGCTAACTATGAATATATAGTTCGAATATTAATAGACAAACGTTAAAAACCCCCAACTATTCAATGAAACCGAGCCAGGCTTAACGCAGGTTAAGGTGCGTGTCATGTCAGCAAGCCCTTTCCGCATACCGCGCCCGTCTGGGACGACGGGTAGAGGCCCTCTAGTGTTCGCCGCTGTCATAATATTTACTGCGCTCCTCGTAGGCTTGGTAACATCCCATAGTGGCAGGCCGAGTTCCGGATCAACTAGCCTGCAGGCGGTTGAGGTTCTCAAACACCTTGAAGTCCCTGAGGGGTACATTGCCGTGGCCGTGATGTTCTCCCTCGAGACTTGCCCGACCTGTAATGAAATGCTCCCCTACTGGCGTCAGCTGGAGGAGAATCCTCCGGAAGGCGTGATGGTGGCCCATATAAACTACGATGAATCCACCAGCCACCTTTTCACAAAATACGGCGTCACCGAGACCCCCACGTATATCATGGTAGGCCGTGGGGGCAAAATTTTGGCCCGCCACGTCGGCCCCTTCCCTGGGCCCAATGTCACTAAAAGTATGTACGACTGGGTAACAAGCGCTGTCTCAGGCATGAAGGCTTCCGAGGCCTCGGGGCCTTCTATGTACAGTTTGGCCGCATATCCTGTCCTGGGCGCCATGCTGGCTCTCTCGCCCTGCGTAACCCCGGTTCTTGCCCTCTACGCTGGGATGGGCGCCTCCGGTAGGAGGGGTGAAAGGTGCCTTGTGTGTGGTTTAGCCTCATTTGCAGGTATACTGGTGCTAGGCGGGATAGTGGTTGTCGCTACAAGCCTGGTTGCCAGGGTTGTTCCAGGCCTTCTCCTAGCCATGGCCGTGGCGGCGATCCTTTTCGGCGCTTATAGCCTGCAGGGCTCCTCGCCCATGACGGGTTTTGGAAGATTCGCTTCTGCAGGGCTTCCTGCAGCTTGCTTCGGTTTCGGCTTGGTGGCTCTGCAGTGCAGCTTACCTCTGCTGGGAGGCACTATAGCGCTGGCGGCCTCCACCGGCAGCTTGTTTATGGGGCTCACGGGTGTTGTGCTCCTCGCCTTAGGCCTCTCATCCGTGCTTACACTACTCCTCTACGCCGCAACCAAGGCTTCAAGCCTCATAGCCAGGCTTACCGGCAACCCCGCCCTCGTGGAGAGGGTGGGTGGAGCCATACTCATGGTCGTCGGCGTCTACCTTATAGTTTCAGGGTGGTAATCCATGAACATGCACTATACAGGCTGGATAACGCTGGCCGCCACACTCGTGGTTTTGGCCGAGATACTCTACATATTGTTCAGGAGGACCGAAGCCCCCAAGTGGGGGATCATAGGTTATGTGGGTATGCTGGCCTCATGGCTGATCTATATTAGAGCCTATGTGGTGCAGGACTATACTCTGAAACCTGTATACGAGTCATCATCGCCCGGCCTCCCCCTACTATATAAGATAGCGTCCAGCTGGGCGACCGGCGGAGGTAGTCTCGTTCTCTTCATGTCGGTTCTCGCCATAGTAGCGCTGATCCATAGGCTCTACTATAGGAGCCGTGGAGGCTTGGAACCCCGCCTCGTAATAGGCTATAATGTTGCCATAGTGATAGCCTACGCTCTTGCCTGGTTTAGCGGCGGCTACGAGAGGCTGGGATTAGAAGTGGAAGCGGGGGTGGGGCTTAACCCGCTTCTCAAGAGCCCATGGATCTATCCTCACCCCCTCTCGACCTTCACGGCCTACGCGTTAATAGTGATGGCAGCTATAGCTCTCTGGGCTGGGCATGAAAGGGCTAGTCTTGTGTTGGCCAAGTCCGGCTGGATAGGCCTAACGCTGGGCATGGTTATAGGAGGGTACTGGGCCTACGAAACCCTAGGATGGGGAGGCTACTGGGCCTGGGACCCCGTGGAGACCGCCGAGCTCGTGCCCTGGCTTATACTGACGGCATATTTCCACGCCAGGCTGCTCGGCAAGCGGATCTCATACATTTCCCTCATCGTCAGCGGCGGCGCCGTCTATCTAGGAATCTATGTAACAAGGGCTGGCCTTTCAGAGCTTCACGGGTTCGCCACTCCTCGGACTGCTATAAGCATACTAACCATAGGCGCCTTAGCGGTATTTCTCGTAGAGGCGCTGAGGAGGTCCAAAGGCCTGCTCGACGACCTGGCTGGCGCCTTCTCCTCCCTTTTCAGGCTCGGCGTAACGCTGGCTTTCATGAGCCTACTGGTAATGTTTGTAGCAACGTTTACAGGCTTGTTTATACCGGCCCTTGTCAACCTCGCAGGCGGTGAAGGTGCCCGGCTTGTTCCCCAGGCAGATGCCGCAGTGCGGATTTACTATCCTATACTTTATCCAGCCCTCCTCCTACTACTAGCCAGCATACCCCTATGCACATTAGAGGGCAGGATCGGTGTGTCGGAGTACAAGGCCTTCCTGCTGGGACTCGTGGCGACCTCATCTGTTCTTGGGTATCTAACCTACCAGGGTAGGATAGTGTGGGCCTCTAAGAGTAGCCTGTACACTAACCTAATGATTTCTATAGCCTTGCCCTTCGCAGCGGCGGCGCTGGTTTCCGCCGCAACGGCCTTTGTCCTCGACGTGTCGTCCAGGATGAGCGTGAGGTCAGGTGTCTCGTTGCTACACACAGCTATGGCTATAACTGTGTTGGGTGTTATGCTGAGCGGCCCCTTCGCCTACAACGTAGTCTATTTCGAGGACTCGAGGCTTAAAGCGGGTGAGGAACTCAGGGTCGATGGCACAACTGTGCGTGTTGTAGGCTATGACTATGAGATTTACGGCGGAGTCATCGATGCTTATACCCCCTATAAGGGGAGCCTGATATTCCAGGCAGCCAGCATGGCTTTACTGCTGCTGGGTGCAGGGTTCGATAGGGCCCTCCAGAACGCTACCCTGGGCGAGAAATACCTAGAGGATGTGGGGATTCTTCCGCTGGTAGAGGAGTACGGGGACGCTGGGATACCCTTAGGGGACATCAACATATCCGGTGTTAGCGTCTCTGTGTCCGACAGCTCCAGCGGGTTTGAGGCAAACTACACCGATGTAAGCATCAACATGACTGAAGTATCCATTCACCCACGCCTAGCGCCGTCTAGGAGAGGAGCAGTCTTCACCGTATACCTGGCGGGCAGCATAGCCCTGTACCCCATAAGTGTCGGGAACGACACCCGGCTCTCGCCTATGACGAGGATAGTTGCTGAGCTACCTGAGCCTCTAACATTGGAGTTTAAGCAGGGCCTTCTCACCTTGGAGACTTTTAATGTATCCTTCTTCTCCATTGAGGGAACGGGCCACAGCTTTCCAGCGATACATGGCAACGCTCTCGTCGCCAGCAACGTTGTTCTGACCGTTAAGGGGAGGCTGGAGATCAACGGCACTGCCTACGAGGTTCCGGTACGCATAGAGAGGGATGATGTCGGCATGTACGTGATGTTCCAGCAGCGCCCCGAAACCAGGGACCTGTGGAACATATTGGTTAGGAACGGCTTGATTGGGTACCTGAGCAACCCAGGCTTTGTGAGGAATCTCACCGAGAAGGTAGTGCCAGGATTCTACGATGCCACAATAAGCATGGAGCAGGTATTCTACAGTCTGGGCGACGTACCTGTACCCAAGTTGTTGCCGGAAGGCGCCAGGATGAAGCTTGTGGTCGAAGTGTCTCGGGGAGGCGAGACCTATACTGATACCCTGGAGATAAGGTTTGAGGCTAACGGTGAGATTCAGGGGATAAAAGGGCTTGTGCCGAAACCGCTTATAGTATCAACAGGTCTTGGCAACATATATGTCGAGATATATCCTCCCTACGTGACGAGGTACCGGTGGGGCGCCGGGGCCCACGAGCTAGCAATATACTATCTTAGCCAGCTGTTTAAGAACGCCACTGTGGAGCAGCGCCTGGCTCTGGCAGCCGTGTTCGCCGCAGCGAACATCTATAGCCCGCAAAACCCTAGATTCCTGGCACAGATGATGCACACGGAGCCGTACAAGCTTGTCTTCTACATGTTTGAACTCTACGACATGGCCAACAACTTCGACCCAGCCAATTCCACCATAAAAACGCAGGGCATATCTGTGAGAGTCAAGGAAATACCGTATATCAACGTGCTTTGGGCCGGGACGGTGCTGATGGCTGTGGCAGAGACCTACATACTTGTAGCCTCAAGCCTCAGGAGGGCTAGGAAGCCTCGCCCAGGCGCTTCATATAGCCACCCAGATGTCCGGATCATCTAGCACTACTTCACCCGTTTTTTCCAGGTGCATGGCCAGGGCCCTGGCCTCGACGCCTCTGGCTACAGCTCGTCTGAGGGCTAAGTATAGTTCGGGATCGCCTTCAGCGTAGGGCTTAAATCCCCTGACTTTGGGGAGCGCAGCTATGAATACTATCATAGACCTCACCCCCTCTCTGACCAGGGCTTCTAGCTCGGCCACGTGTCGCCGCCCTCGAAGGCTTGGGCAGTCGGGATACATGGCGTAGGCTCCATCCCTGCTCCTGAGCACGGCGCTTTTAACCTCAACATAGAGGGGGCCGTCTGGGCAGCGGAACAGGTAGTCTAGCCTTGATGCCCCGACTCTGGGCTCCCTCCGCTCCAGACTGCACTTTGAAAGCCACGGCACAAGGCTCCCGGCCACGGCCTTTTCGAAGGCTCTGGACTGGATCCCCGTATCGACCAGGGCATACATGCCTTCCAGGTCCTCGAAGCCCACCAACCTATAACTCGTTTTTCCGCCGGGGGGCCTCGGCAGGGCTAGGCAAGGCTTACCATAAACCATGAACTCTTGGAGCCTGCCGCTGTTAGCCAGGAAGGCCTTATGAACCCGATTGCCAACCATTATTTCAGCAGCAAACCTGTTAAGCCTCCTCACGAGCCTGCACTCTACGAGCCCCTCTAGGACTGCTAGCACGGCGCCCCGAGCCGTGTTTCCCCGTGTTTCCCACATGTTTCCCGAAGGGTTCCCGCGGTCTCCCTTATTTAAAACGCTCCCCCATACATACCCCGGAGGCGGATGTGGGGATGCGTCTGAAGAGTGCATTCATGGGGGCCCTCATCCTGGTCCTGATGCTGGGCTCCCTGGTGGCGCCAGTCGTGGCTGCTGGACAGGGCTCTCAGCAGACGAAGAGCGAGGCTAAGAAAAAGCACCGTGTTCTAATACTAATAGAAGTAACAAATAATACTATTAAGAGAACGCTGGAGGTTGCAGAGAGCTACAACATAACGCTGCCCAGCGACGTCCAGGCCAAGCTGGACAATGCGACGGAACTGCTAAGCAAGGCAGCCAGCCTTGTTGACACAGACCCCGACCAGGCTTTCACCCTCGTCAAGCAGGCCATGAGGCTTGCCAGGGAGGCGGCAATCTACGTATATAGCCATCTAGACGAGGAGGTTAAGGACGAGCTAAAGGCTAGGGGTCTGGAGAGGGCGATAGAGAACCAGCTGGAATTCATAGGTAAGGTGGAGGAGTTTATAGAGAAGCTCGAAGCCTACAACGTAACGGTGCCCGAAGAGCTTAAGCAGAGACTTGAACGGGCACGCAACATACTGGAAGAGGCGCTCGAACTGCTGCCGCAGGTTGAGAACGGCACTATGCCTGCAGCCGTGGTGGCGGGCAAGATAGGGGATGCCAAGCTAATCGTGGCTTCGGTGATAAGGGATCTGAACAGGGGAGTTATAGTTAGAATAGCATTCAAGGCAAGGATGGTTGAGGCCCACGTGAACTGCATTGCCAGGATAGTAATCCATCTAGAGAGAGCCATAAACCACACTATAAGGCTCATAGAGAGCAACGAGACGGGCGACGCCCTGGAGCTTATTAATGCCACCCTTAGACAAACGCTACATGCCATCAACACCACCAGCAGGATGATAGAACTAGTAGAGACCCGCAACATCGGCAACGAGAACCTCACAGCAGCGCTGGAAACCCTGAAGGCTGGGCTAGAGAACGTTTCACAGTACCTTGAGGAGGCTTACCAGGCCCTGAAGGCCGGCGACAAGGCCTCAGCCATAATGGCATTGGAGGCCGCTGCCGAGCAAATAGATGAGACTCTAAGCAAGGTATCGCCGTACCTCGCTCCCTTCAGGCATAGGGTAGAAATAATGCTGGGTAAGGTAAGGCACATGCGTATCAGGCTGGGAGAGGCCTTCGAAACTCAAGTCAAACGTGGCAAGATGATGCTAGTGATGGGCCTCAAAATGATGGAGAACAGGCTAAAAAGGCTGTACCAGGCATATCAGAACGGTAACCTCACCGAGGATCAGTGGAGACAAATTGCTGCAAGAGCGCTGCGCCAGCTGGAGATACTTGAGGAGCACCTAGAGAGGCTTCGCATGAACAGAGGCCCGCTGGCCAATATGATCGACCAGGTGCAGTCCTGGCTCCTGGGAACCCTTGGTTAGTGGTGACCTAGGAATGACCAGAGGATCACCCATCGTGGTCAGCAAGGCCGACGTGAAACTGGTCAAACTAGTGGATAGCCTAGCCAACGTGGTTGAAGGAGAGGTTGAGAGGGGAGTTGCCACACTCGTCGCTAGCATGATCCTCGAGAAAGGCCTCCGAGACCCCCGGCTGCTGCGAATAGTGTTCAGATACCTGTATGGATGCGAAAGGGTGAGGCTCTCCAACGAGGATAGGCAGCTTCTCGAGAAGCTCCGCACAATAGTTAGGGAGGCTATAAGAGAACGCGAACAAAGCGCCGTGGTAGAGGTAGAACTCGAACCGGACACATTGAAGGTAAGGAGTGTGCAGGGTTTTAACAATTTTAGTAAGGCTAGCTCCTTAACGACGTTCCTATCGCTCTCCAGATACTTGGCTGGGGCGTAGCCTGCCTGGAGACAAAGTTTTTTCTTACACGATGCATTTTTCACCAGCATAGTCCACATTATATTTTAGGACGGTCTCACCCAGAACATTGGGCACGGATCATGTATAAGCTAATCCTCGAAATACCTGTACGTGATCCCTCTCAGATAGCCAGGGTCTTCGACATAGTGAAGAAGCATGCCGAGGATATGGAGGCAGCTGTTTTCATTACCGGGAATGGTGTGGCCTGGGCCCGTGGCGAGGTTCTCTGCGTGACATATGCTCTACTCAGACCCAGCGTGGGTATACAGCCTACGGGGCCGGGTGTGAAAATAGTGGTCCAGCTAACCTCGGAGAACCCGGAAAAGCTGGTGGAGGAGGCTGGGAGGCTGGAACGCAGCCTTAAGGGCGGCGGTTTCACCTGCGTAGTGTCTGGGGGCGGCGACTCTACCTGACTATGGTTCTCGCCCAATAAGGCTTTGGCTGATGTTTCGGTTCCCTCATACCGCCTAGCCCGCTAATAGCAACGCCAGGCTTATAGATAAAACGCCTGAAAGATATATTCCGTCGAACGTCCCCATGCCCCCGATGCTGATCAGAGGAACGCCCATACTAACCATCTTTCTGAGATTCATGAGGTCGGCCCCTATTAGGGTGCCGTAGACCCCTGAAGCAAAGGCCACCAGGGGTGCATAGGCCAGTATGCCTGCCATCCCCGAGACGGTAACGGCGACTATGGCAGCGGCTGCCGGAGGATAGAAGCCTGGGACTATAACGCCTATCCCCCTCACTACCCTAGACACTGGGTGGACGAGCAGGCTTGTGAACACTGCCGAGACCAGTGCTACAGGCACTAGTACGGGTTCCCTTAGCGCCGCTCTGGCTAGGAGGCTTGTGGCTGTCGCTAGTGGTATCAGGCAGCCGCCCACGTTCACGGCAACCACTGTCCTCGTGAGCCTATACACAATTTCGGGGATCTCTATGGAGAACCAGAGAAACTCGATTCTCCTAACCACAGGCAGCACGGCTCGCACCCTATACTCCGCTACGGGTATGTTGACGGGGCTTAACGCTATGGAGAGCAGCACGGTGGCCAGTGCCATTATCAGGGCTTCTGTCTCCTCATAGCCCGCTAAGCTGTAGGCTAGCAGGAAGCTACCTATAGAGGCCATAGTAACCACGGTTACGCCGAGCGCTACGAATAGGAGCAGCATCTTTCTGCCTGTTGGCGGGGATAGTATCACTCTGCCGTCCAAGCCATGCCACCTAACCTAAAATAGTGGCTTATACAATATATCTACAGAGGGATTACTCGTGGAACATTTAGTGGAGAGGGCGGTTCTCGAGGCCTTCTATCTTTCCGCCGTGGCCTACGTGAAGCCTGGAGCTGTACATAGGTTGACTACAGGCAAGGCCCTCGACAGGCTTGTCCTCAGCAGTATAGCAGCTCTCCCTGTGATTTGTCGGGCGGCTGAGGTGGGTAGAAACGTTGCCAAGGGGCGTAAAGGCATGCCCGACGCAGGCATAGGAGCCATGATACTTGACGCTGCCAGATCAGCGTATGCCTGGCTGGGCTCCCACCCAAGCATCGATGTAGCGGTTGCCGCTGTTCATGCCAGCTTCGCGTTAGGCTACAGTCATTCGAAGAAAGGGGAGGTTGACCCAGGAGAGTACAGGTCGGCACTAGGACTATCCGTTAGGTCGAGTAGCTCTGAGGATCTCGTACGGTTCCTGGAGGCTCTGAAGATGGTGGGCGAATTCAGGTTCCTAGATATCCTAGAAGAGAAAAGGGTCACCATTAGCCGTGCCACGCTGGAGGGCCTAAACCTCATGGATGCCTATAGGATCCTGGCCGAGCACAGGCCCCTTTACAGGGCCCTTATGTCGAGCAAAATACTCTCCGCCGTAGAGTCGAGGATTATGGACGAGTATAAGAAGCACCGAGATATGAATGCCTCCATAGTTAACGCCTACACAGGGCTTCTCGCTCCACGGCTTCCCGAGAAATACTCAAAGATGCTTGAAAAAGCTGTAGGGCTAGGGCTCATGGGCACCAGGGAGGGGGCCAGAGCCCTGCTCGAGCTAGACAGGAGGTTAAGGTTGGACGGGGTTGAATACACGGAGTTGGTCCCCGTAGTGGCGCTAGCCTTGGTGCCTCTGACCGCCATGGGATACAAGCTTTAAAAGCTTTAACAATGTTCAGGCTCATTCATAGTCGTATCCGCCGAACCCGTACTCGCTGCGCCACACGGCCTCCCTGTAATAGCGCAGCAGCTTCTTATTGGCGAAGAGCGGTAGCATGGCTATGCCCGCTATGAAGCCCCCTATGTGAGCCCAGAAAGCTACACCGGTCGCAGTTAAGCCTGTGAGGCTGAATATGCCCATGACAAGCTGGTATGCGAACCAGAAGACAATGTATATGGCGGCTGGTATCCTGTAGAACACCGGTATGAAGCCCCAGAAGAACACGGCCCGCAGCATCGCCCCAGGGTAGAGGACCAGGTAGGCGCCCAGCACACCCGAGATCGCTCCCGAGGCGCCTATGGCTGGAACCAGCCAGGGGCTATACTCGTACCTGGAGACGAGCCCCGTTGGAGGTATGAGGGCTATGCTGGTCAGGTGAAACACCGTTGCTGCGAACCCCGCCGCCAGGTAAAAGGCTAGGTATCTCCATTTACCCATGACCGCCTCAACGTTGTCGCCAAAAATGTGGAGGAACAGCATGTTGCCCAGCAGGTGGATCAGGTTGGCGTGGAGGAACATGGAGGTTACAAGTGTATAGAGCTTCTCGCCGCGCACTATGTGGTAGGGTACCATTCCCAGAGCCTGGAGAACATCGCCGTAGTTCCTAGCACCGGGGTAGAGGAGGCCGGGTGCCGTTATCCCTATGAGAAACACCGCTATGTTAACCGCTATCAAAGCGTTGTTAACCACGGG
>JALURJ010000300.1 GCA_027016915.1 Desulfurococcales archaeon
CCAGATATATATCACTAGCGCTGGTTGTTCGAAATCCTAGCATTAAATGGGACGCCAGGCAATAAATGGATGGTGCCTAGAAGATGCGGTGGATGCTTGCTGTAATTGTTCTAGCCGTCGCGGCGGGCCTGCTGGCAGCTTACGTTCCAGCCCACACCCCGGTCTCTGAGAGCACTGCAACCACACCTCACCCACACACCGCTGGGGCCGCGAGCAGCGTCTCATGCACGGAGACGCGTAGCGCTGCCGGGGAGAGGATGGAACATGAATATGTTTTCAGGCTGGGGTACTGGCAGCTAAGGATAACCGTGGGAGAAGTTAACGGAACCCTCACCGCAACCTATGTCGGCGAGAAACCCCTGGAGGTGGAGGACCCACTGCTACCCATCACTGCCGGGCTACAGCTAACCCTCCACTACTCCGACGGAAGCGAGGAGGTGGTTAGGAAGAGCGGCACCAAATACTGGAACACCACCCTGGAGATAGAGCCGGGCGAGGAGGATAGTATAGGCTTCGAGTCCCAGGGCCTGGAGTTCATAGGTGTCGGAGGAACACTGCCCGACGGCACCCCCGTCGAGATTAAGCTGCCCCTAAGCCAGCTTCTAGCCACGGTCACCATGACCGAGATCATGTATAGCTGCCCGGAAACCCAGACGACCGTGGCACCCGAATGTGTGGTTGAGCACTTGGCCAGCTACCCGGAGCCTCCGGCTGGCGAGATCCGCAGGGCTGAGGAGCCCAACGCCACCATCTACACCGACGGAGTTGTAGAGATAAGGGCCCCGGCCGAGGTCCGGGGACTCTGGATCCCAATAAACATGACCAACCTGTGGAGCGCCCCGCTGATGCCCTCAACCTTCCACACAGAGTTCACCATAATCAATGCCAGCACCGACGGGGTAAACTACTTCAAGGTGGACTGGAGGGGCCACTACTTCACCTCAGTGGTGACAATGCCTCCAATACCGTCCAGCTGCCTGGAGCAGCTCGACGAGTACGGACCGGTGTACTCCGGCTACCTGCTTCAGCCCGGCGAGACGTCCAAGGTGCTGAGGCTGTGGATACCTGACAACTTTGAGTGGCTCCGGGGCGCCAGCGAGGCATGGCTCTACATCAAGACCGTCGTCAAATATCAGCCGGTGGCCGACGCGTATACCATGAGGGTGCCCGACGACCCCTCCTACAGCTATCTGAAAAACTTCCTGCTAGTCCGGCTCTACGGGGAGAGGACCGTTGAGATCGTGTTCAGGGTCCACGTATACCTAACCTCGGGGTGAAGCCAGGCTTTTGGTTGCAGCTACCTCAGGCTAAAACCGCATATTTACCGGTGATGAGCGTTGCTGGGGCTATTGTTGAACTATGGTTAGGCTATATTTCGAGGTCTAGGAGTGGCACGTGCTGCTGGCATCCATATACATCTCTGCATCCAGGATGCCCGGCGGGGGTTTCCCGCAGTATGGCTATCTTTACCGCCAGGGCCTGGTCGTAGAATATTACTTTTAGCACCCTCTCCTCCGGGATCCTGTAGGCCTTTGCAACCCTCGCAGCCGTAAGCCTCCCCGAAGCCTTGACCCTCCTGTAGGTTTCCTCATCTCTAAACACTATGTCTACTGTTACCGTGAAGGGGTCTGCGTTTTTACTTCTCAGCACTTTAACCAGTTCTCCTAGCTTCAAGCCCGCCACCCCCTGGGAAGCTCGACGAGCTTTTGCTTAAAGGGTTCTAGAGGGTTGTCTAGTGGAAGGGCGTGCCAGATGTTGAACTCGTAGACCGGCCCCCCGTCCAGCACCACGGGTGAGAATGGGAATGCCACGTTGCCAGCCGTGGTTATGCAGCCTGGGAAGTCGAGGTGGAGTATGGTTGACCTCAGGAACAACGCTACCCCTAAGGCCCTCTCTCTGGATGGCGCCACGACTTCAACCAGGATACCCACCTCGTGGGCTGGCCTCGGAAGAGGCTCCGACCCGCCCATAACACCGTCCCTCCCATAGATCCTGAAGTAGACCCGGTAGTCCTGCCTGCCGAAAACCTGCCTAACCCTGCGCATACTCTCCTCCAAGATGTAGTCTAGGCTGGAGATGAAGGCAGGGTCCCTGGCCCCCATGACCATTACGGCTCTATGGCCGGCAAGCCTGGCCCCCTCCACCTTCACTGTATACCTTCCCAGCTCGACGTATCGGCTACCGCTCACCTTGACAGTCCTCTCGTCAACCTGCTCGTAGGTAGTGTTGCCGAGATCTAGGTAGCCGTCGGGCCCCGCCTCCATGAAGGGATCTGTCCTCTCGTAGAGGGAGTGGGCCGCCACCGAGGCGACGGTGGCTCTACGCTTAGGGTTTGGGGGGAACACGAGGAAGTGGTCTCTCCTCAACACGGCGAACATGCCATCACTCGTGGTGGGCGGGTCCGCTGCCAGGGAGCCGCACTCCAAGATCTTGGCCATGTGCATGGCCAGGCCCTTGTCGAACCCCATCATTATCGGGATCGCCGAGAATAGGGCAACGTCAAGGGCACGGCCTGTGAGCACTATGTCGGGCCTGAACCTCTTGATGGCGTCGATTATCGGTTCAGGACCCATCTGGGCGACTATGTGGGTTGCCTCCTCCACGTCTCGAAGCCTTAGAGTCTCGGGGAGAGAGGGGTGCGGCGTGAGCCTCCTAGCCTCGACGCCCTCCTCCAGCTTCCTTCTAAGATACTCCTTGGAGAGCTCGCCGCTCAGCACGGCAACCCTCGCCCTAACCCCCTTCTCCCTGAGTATCTCGTCCAGAACCCTCAGGACAAGTTCAACCAGGTTGTCTGTGCCTGGGCCTGTTGCTGAGAATATGAAGGGGATCCCCCTCTCAACCGCCTCGGGAACTATAAGGGAGAGATCCCTCTTGATCACCTCGAGGGAGTGGGGCATGGTCGCCGAGCCCAGGTAGTAGGGGCCCGGATCCATGCTTGTACCCTGGAGTGCGATGAAGTCCGGCTCCAGCCTGAGAGCCCTGAGAAGGGAATCCCTGGGGACCCCGTGGCCCAGGTGGCCTGCAGGTGCGTATACTTTAAGCTCCTTCAACCAGGCTCACCCAACCTTTCCTTCTCCCAGGGGCTGGTAGCACCTGTTCTCCATCTCAACGTATTTTCCGAGCCCTAGGAGCTCGTTAAACTCGTTGAAGCTCACCATCCTACCCCACAGCCCTTTGACGGAGCCCTGCCTCCTTATGGCGTCGAGAACCTCCATAATGGCTCTAGCCGAGGCGTATAGCAGGGCTAGGGGGAACGACGCCACCCCCTCCTCCAGCCCCCACTCCTTCAGGTCCTCCACTCCCACGTTCTTGAGGGGGCCTATGCCGAGCCCTACATGCATGGGGGCTCCGACCTCCCTGATCTCGGCTTTGAGCTGCTCGACGGACTTGGGCTGGGACTTAACCATGTCGGCACCGGCCTTGAGGTACGCTTTCATCCTCCGGACAGCCTCCTCGGTGGAGACGTCGTCAGCGTCTGTCCTCGCTATTATTATGAAATCCTCGCTTTCACGCGCCTCGACCGCCGCACGGATCTTCGCAACCATCTTCTCTACCGGGATGATCCTCCTCTCCACAGGCATGTATCCGCACCTCTTAGGCTCGGCCTGATCCTCTCTGATGACGCCAGCCAGCCCGGCCCTCTCAAACTCCCTTACAGTCCTCGCAACGGCCAGCGGCCCGCCGTACCCCGTGTCGGCGTCGGCTATCACCGGTATGCTTACGGCCCCAGCTATCCTCCGGTGGACCTCGAGGGACTCGTAGAAGGAGAGCAGGCCGACGTCAGGGGCTCCTAGGAAGGATGCTGATATGCCGTAGCCCGTGGTGGATATGGCTTTGAAACCCATGTACTCTATGAGCTTGGCCGTTAGGGCGTCGTAGGCCGAGGGGGCGATCACTATGCCTTGCTGCTTCAGGAGCCTTCGCAGGCTTGTCCCCCGCTGTGACACGTGTATCCCCCTGGGGCATCATTAGTATGTCACATGTTTTAACATTACCTGAGTGTTTTTCAATAAGGATCTTTGAAAATATTTATTATGGCTTTGACGAATAAACCTCCGGGGTGCAGAATTTTGGCCAGAATAGACCAGGAGAAATGCACCGGGTGCGGAGACTGCATCCCAGTATGCACCGTCGGCGCCATTCAGATGAGTGGGGAGGGCAAAGCCCACGTCGACCTGGACGCATGCGTGGAGTGCGGAGTCTGTGTCAGGAGCAGGGTGTGCCCCGTCAACGCCATCTACATGCAGAAGCTCGAGTATCCCAGGATTTTGAGGAGGGTCTTCAGCGACCCTACCATGACGCATAAGCTGACAGGCATACCTGGGAGGGGGACGGCCGAGGTCAAGACCAACGACGTGACGCTCCGGTACGACTGGGGCTACTACGGGATGTGCATAGAGCTTGGCAGGCCCGGGGTGGGCGCAAGCCTGCGGGACGTCGAGAAGGTGACCAGGGCCCTCGCCGAGCTAGGAGTAGAGTTCGTGGAGGAGAACCCCCTCATGGGGCTCTTCGAGGACCCCAGTAGGGGGAAGCTCAAGGAGGAGGTGCTGGGGGAGAGGGTCCTCTCCCTGATAGTTGAGGTAAAGTTTCCAAGCGAGCTCCTACCCAAGGTTATAGAGACCCTGAAAAAGGTGGAGAAAGAGGTTGACACTGTGTTCACAGTAGGGCTGATAACCAGGATCACGCCGGAAGGAGGGATCCCGGCGATAAGCCAGCTTGAACAGCTGGGGGTAGCGGTTAGGCCCAACGCCAAGGTTAACATGGGTCTGGGAAGGGTTCTGAGGAGGTGAGGAGCGGTGACCCACTCTCTCCACAGGCTCGGGCCTAAGGAGCTCTTCGCGGAGGACTACGTGTGGCTCGTCTACCACGTTAAGGGGATAAACGATGTCGACCTCGAGAAGAAGTATAGGGACATACTGGACCTGGCGAGAAGCCTTGGAAGCATAAGTTATGGCAACATAAAGGTTGGAAACATATTCACGACTAGCCACGAGAACCTGAAGAAGAGCGTGAGCGAGAAGTCCAGGATCCGCGGGGTCTTCACCTCCAAGCAACAGGTGGTCGAGTTCCTCAAGGCGATGAAGGAGAGGGACTACGGGCTCTCAGTCATAATTTCGGGCCTAATAGAAGAGGTGCTAGACGCTGCCTCCAAGGCAAGCGTCAAACCCCACTCGATACACCTCTCCCTGGGTGTGTGGGGCAAGAAACAGCTTCTACCACCCGAGGAGATCCTAGCAGTGACAACCATGTGCGGCCACCACATGGTGTCTCCGAGGCTCGTCGAGAGGATGGTTGAGAAGATAAGGAGGGGCGAAATAACCCCGGAAAAGGCTGCCGAGGAGCTGGCCAAGCTGTGTCCATGCGGCATATTCAACCCCCGGAAGGCATCAAAAATCTTACAACTTCTCATTGAAAAGAAAAAGACAAGTAAATAAGATAAGTAAAATATTTGCAATAAAAACCAGATTTTTTAAAGGTAAATTTAAATATCACCTCACTACTATTCTGACTATTAGTGGTGGGAAAGTTTGGCCATCGAAAGTAAATGGGTTTATGGAATAGTTTTTCTGATAATAGGACTAATCGTCGGTGCGGGATTGGGATATGGCCTGGCGCCCAAACCCACTGCGGCGGGAACAACAACCGTTACGGTAACCTCTACACATACGACAACTAAGACCGTCACCGCCGCAGGAGAGGAGATCCCCGAGAAGTATAGGAGCATTATGGCTCAGCTACCTGACTACTATCCGAGGGACTACTGGAAGATAATAGAGGCAGCCGAGAAGGAGGGGGAGGTGCTCGTATACTCCATAATGTCCGCGGAGAACTGGGCCCCCGTGATCGAGGAGTTCAATAAGCTGTACCCCTTCATCAAGGTCACAACCCTTGATCTGGGCAGCTATGAGGTCTTCGACCGCTACCTCTCCGAAGTGGCGGCGGGAGCCCCCTCGGCCGACATGATAATCTCTGCAGCTCCAGACGTGTTTCCTGAGTTCATAAAAGAGAATGCTATGACCTATGTCTCCCCGGAGGCTATAAACTATCCAACCATCTTCATACTGGACTGGAAGCTCTACGTTTTCGATGCTACACCCTCCCTTATGGTTTATAACAAGATGCTGCTACCTGCTGACAAGGTGCCTAAGGGCTATGCCGACCTTGTGAGACTCATAAACGAGGACCCCGACTTCTGGAAGGGCAAGATAACGACCTATGACATCACTAAGTCTGCTTTCGGCTCCAACATGGCGTACTTCTTCATAAAGCGGTACGGAGACCAGGCTTGGCAGTGGCTTAAGGAGATAGCCAAGGCGGAGCCCGTAACCTACGCTTCAAGCGGCACCATGTGTGAGAAGATAGCGACGGGCGAGCACCTGCTAGGGTTCTTCGTCTCGAGGATGAGCCTCTGGCCAAGGCTCCAGAAGGCCCCGGAGATCTACGGCTACATATACCCCGAGGAGGGAGTGGTGGTCGCCATGAGGGCCGCCATGATAACGAAGACTGCGAAGCACCCTAACGCCGCTAAGCTCCTCCTGGACTTCATACTGTCGAAGAGGGGGCAGATAGCCTGGTCCAAGGGAGGCTTCACACCCGTGAGGCCCGACATAGTTAACGAGGTTGACTGGAGCCTGGAGCACCTCAAGAGAGAGGTTGGTGAGGATAGGATAATCTATTGGGAGTGGGCGCCCGAGATCAGGAACCCCGAGTTCGTGAAGCAGTTCCACGATAAGTACATGGCTGTGCTGAGAGGAGGAGGGTAAGGCTATGTCCCTCTGGGATAGGCTCGTCCCAACCCTAACTTTTTTCTTAACCTCATTTCTCGTGCTTTTCCCCATAGGGGTGATCGTTTACCAGAGCTTCCTATCCGCGCCGCTCTACGACCCGGATGCCGTATTCACCGTTGAGAAGTACAGTAAGATACTGAACGACCCTGTTTTCCGCGGGATCCTGTTCAACACCGTCGTAGTCGGGATACTTGCAGCTGCCGTGGCCGTGTCCATGGGAGTAATACTCGCCATAATAGTGGAGAGGACCGACGTACCGCTCAAGAACGTCATTAGGATGGCGGTCATACTCCCGATAATAATGCCCCTCATAGTTGCCGCCGTGGCCTGGACGCTCATGTTCGGCCAGCACGGTTATATCACACTGCTTCTAAAGGACGCCTTGGGATTCACGCCGTGGAACATAAACACCCTGTGGGGCGTGGGTGTGGTTATAGGGCTGTACTACGCCCCTTACCCATTCCTCTTCGCATCCTCAGCCCTCTCACTCTCGAACCCCGAGTTGGAGGATGTTGCTAGGGCCTGCGGGGCGGGCGCTCTCAGGACAGTTCTTAAGATAACGATTCCGCTCCTGAAGCCTGTCATCATATACAGTGCGCTCCTGATATTCGTCATCGGGATTGAGCAGCTAAGCATTCCTCTGGTCCTGGGCTCCCCCTACGGCGTCGAGGTCATGATGACCTACCTATACGAGATCTCCATCAGGTCAGGGCTCAGGGACTGGCCAGCCGCCGGTGTCATATCGGTCGTAGTCCTAATGATAACCACCACCCTGATCTTCATACTCTCCAGATACGTGGGGGCGGAGAGGAAATACATCAGCGTCGGCGGGAAGGCCATAAAGCCCAGGCCCCTGAAGCTGGGCAAGTGGAAGGTCCCCGTGCTGGTATTCGTGGTGATCTACACACTTTTCACCACGATAATCCCCACGGCGGGCATAGTGATCAGGGCTTTTGTCAAAGTGCTCTCACCCCAGATAAGCCCGTTGAAGGTCCTAACCCTGTCCAACTTCGACTTCCTCCAGTACTCGGAGTACCTGATGTCCATACCCAACACGATCATAGTATCCGTGGTCGGAGCAACCCTGGGAACCCTCTACGCCCTCTACAACTCATCAACGGCTAAGAGGACCAAGTTCAAGCTTAGAGGGCTCCTCGAGCACCTAAGCCTATACCCCAGAGGAGTTCCCGGCCTGGTTCTGGGCATGGGGTTCCTCTGGATGTTCCTCCTCCTAAAGCCGCTGCAGCTGCTCAGACCGACGCTGGCCGCACTGGTCATAGCCTACATTGCACGCTACATACCCTACGGCTACACCTCCGTAACGCCAGCCCTGATGAGGATCTCCGAGG
>JALURJ010000301.1 GCA_027016915.1 Desulfurococcales archaeon
CTGTAGGACCCGCCCTCACCCATCAGCTCCCTGAGGCGTTTCAGAACCCTCCCCACATCGTACTTGACCCTCCTCACCTCAAAGCTCAGCGTGTCGAGGTCCAGGATAGCGTATGAGGCCCTAGGGTCTCCTCCCCCAGGCAGGCCTACGCTTCCAGGGTTAAATACGTGGGTTGCCGAGGAGGTTCTCCTGGACAGGGGTGCATGGGTGTGGCCTACGAGAACGGCGTCTACTTCTCCAGGATTCTTCCTCAAATAGACACCGCCTGGCCTTAGCTCTCTTTCAAGCCTCCTCTCACTATACCAGGGGTGGATGCACCCGTAGAGTGGGTCCCTGGGCGAGCCGTGGGCCAGGATGAGGGTCCTGCTCCCAATCTCAAGCCTGGAGATCCGGGGAAGCCCCTTTAGGAAGGCCAGGTCGTTGCGGGAGAGCATGTTTCGGGTAAGGCTCCTAAGCAGCTCTGCCGCCTCCCTATAGCTGTAGCCTACACCCATCTTCGACCTCTTGGAGGCTACGGCCCTGTCGTGGTCTCCCTGGAGCCAGACGTCGGGGCTAAGCCGCCTTAAAGCGTCAATAACCTCCAGGGGTGAGGGGCCGTAGTTAACGACGTCCCCGAGGAAGATCACGTAGTCGTAGCTCCCGGCGTCGCCTAGAACAGCCTTAAGGGCTTCCAGGTTGCCGTGTACATCGGATATAACCAGCATCTTCAAGACGTTTCGGGCCCGGTGACAGGGACTCCTCTTCTATATTTAAATCCAAATGCTGGCCAGATATACCTGGGGATCCTGTGAAGACTCCTCTACGCGTAGTTTTCCTGGGCACGGGCGCCGGCTCGCTTACCGATAGGATGGGCCTAGCCATACTATTGATGGTTGGCCAGGAGTACCTGCTGGTCGATGCTGGGTACGGGGCCAACGTTCAGCTGGTTAGGGCCGGTATCGACCTGTGCAGGGTAAAGGTTATCCTCGTTACCCATCACCACATAGACCACTGCGGCGGGCTACCAAGCATATTCCACGACCTGAAGGCGCACGGCTGCCTGGAGCCCATCACGATATATGTTCCGCCGGAGGCGGAGGAGCCTGTGAAGACGCTTATAAGGCTCTTTGGCCCCCGCATCCCCCCGCCCCACATGATCGAGGTCGTGGAGGCGGGGCAGAGGGTAGAGGTCGGAGCCTACAAGGCGAGCTTCATGGAGGCTGTCCACCCCCTCCAGACGCTCTCGCCGGAGATCAGCGTGGCCGGGCTCCGGATACTCTACAGCAGCGACACGGCGCCCTACCCGGAGTTTAAGAGCCGGGCCAAAGGGGCAGACCTCTGCATACACGAAGCCACGCTCCCCGACCACATGGCAGAGCTGAGCTCCAGGTTCGGCCACTCCACCGTCAGCCAGGCAATAAAGACTTGCAAGGACTCGCGGCGCACAGCACTCGTCCACCTCACAACCCTCTCCGAGTCCCAGCTGGCCAGTCTAGCCACCGGCGAAAACATCATAGTTCCACAGGACCTCGACGAACTCCTCGTTTCAAGCCCTAGGAGCAGTTTTTAGGACGGCCGCGGACAAGTAGTGGTGTTGGAGGGCCAGCTATGTCGCTGTCGTGGGAGCCTGTATGGGAGGACTACGTGGCCGAGTACGCCGGCATCAGGGTGAAGACAAGGAGGGATAAGACGACGGGCCTCATAGAGTGTCCAATATGCGGGCCGACGGACAAGCCAGTATACCTTTACACGGATAAGGACCTGATAATGCATCTTACAGCCCACGCGAAGGGCATAATTGTCAGGCCTTCGAGGAGGAGAAAGGAGCAAGAGGAGCAGGAAGAGGAGACCCTGTTCTAACACGGAAACAATGGTGGTGGTCTTGGGGCTGGCGGAGATCCTCGGCGCTTCGAAGAACCCTATCCTCGTTGTAGGGATAGGCGGAGGAGGGGACGTGGTCTCAGGAGTCCATATAAAGCTCAGGCTTGAAACATGGGGAAACAGAGCATATTTAGGCGCCGTTCTCTGGGAGCGCTGGGTAAACGATCCGATGCCCGGCCCCATAGACGTTGAGGAACTCGACAACCACGAACCCCTAGGTAGGGATGCGGCGCTACTAGGCCCGGCGAGCAAGGCGTGCAGAGGCGGCAGATGCTTCAAGCCGCAGGCAGCAAGGGTGGCCGAAGCCCTAGGCCAGCCCGTTGTGGGCTTCTCTATAACACGTGGCGCCAAGGGGTTCGCCAGGGCACTGGTCGACGCATCCGCAAAGCTGGGAGCACGCACAGTGATCGCCGTTGACGCTGGCGGCGACGTGCTGGCCCGCGGGGATGAGGAGGAACTCTGGAGCCCCCTGGCCGACCAGGTCTCGCTGGCTGGCCTCGTGGAGGCCGCCGAGAAGGCCGGGCTTAAAGCCCTGCTAGCCGTGCATGGCCTGGGCTGCGACGGCGAGATACCTAGGGAGAAGCTGCTGGAGAGGCTGGCATCTATAGCTAGGAGGGGAGGCCTCCTAGGCTTCGACGGCCTCTCCGCGGCGGATTTGGAGCTGCTGGACCGCGTCCTGGAGGTCGTTGTCACTGAGGCCAGCAGGCTTCCGAGGGAGGCCTTTTCAGGCGCCTACGGGTGGAGGAGCATGAGGAAGGGCACCAGGAGGGTGTGGCTGGATCCTCTCTCCGCTGTGACCGTGATACTGGACCCCCTAACTGTCTACCAGGACTCGCCCATGGCCAGGGCTGTTGCAGGCACCGAGAGTATCTGGGAGGCCAGGGAGAAGCTCAACCTCATGGGGATTTATACCGAGCTCGACCTGGAGCTCGACATAGCTAGGCACGGCGCCGGGGATCTCGATGAGCTTAGGCGCAGGGGGAGGGAGAGGCTTCTAAGGCTCCGGTCCCTGTAGCCTGGAAAGAGCCTTCTTCACAGCCCTTTCCAGGGCCTCCACCGTGACGGCGCCTATCAGCGAGTCCACCTGCCTCCCCTCCAGGAATATTATTGTGGCCGGAATGGTTTCCACGCCATACCTCTCAGCTATCCTCGGCGCCTCGTCTATGTTAAGCCTGGCGAACCCCACCCTCCCAGGCTCCGAGTACCGCTTGGCGACATCCGTAAACATGGGCTCGTAAACTATGCAGGGCGCGCACCACTCAGCCCAGAAATCGACCACGAGGAGCCTGTGCCTGGATAGTGCTTCGTCGAAGCTCTCCTCATCCAGCTCGACTACGGGGTCCCTCAGCATCTCCTCGATAATCCCAGCGTAGCTTGTGGAGAGCCTGGACACTATATTTACCAGCTCCTCTAACCTCTGCCTGCCCACCGGAGAGAGCACCACCCAGTAGCTGGTTCTGGCTCCTTTTATCTCCTCCCACCGGGAGGGCGGGGGAGGATCATGGCGTAATTATTTTATTCGCCATGGCCCCCTATCTATCATGGCAAAACTCTGGAGGTGGATTCCATGGCCAAATATCGTGTCTGGATAGACAGGGATCAGTGTATATCCGACATGGTCTGTGTCTCCCTATGCCCCGACGTCTTCGAGATGAGCGACGAGGATGGGAAGAGCCAGATCGTCGCCAACTTCAGGACGGACCCCAACAACCTGGCCGAGGGCGTGGTGCCTGAGGACCTTAAAGACTGTGTGCAGAACGCTGCCGATTCCTGCCCCGTGGCAATAATCCACATAGAGGCTGTTGAGGAGTAACCTCGGTGTCGGGGCTTACCGGTTTTTTAGCCCCACCACCTTATTTACCAGTTGTTAGCACGCCGCATCTGGCCCAGGTTCTCATCAACCCATAAAACCAGCTTCTCGACCCTCTCCCTACTGGGCATTCTCCTAACCTCGCGGAAGAGCCTCGAATACAGGCCAGCAGCCCTCAGCAGCCTTATCAGCCTCTCCAGCAGGGTTCTGCCCTCGCTGTTGAGGTAGCCGAACCGGTCATAGTATTCCGGCCGCAGGAGCTCCTGAACCAGGAACTCCGCCTCACGCCTAGCCTGGGACACCCCGCCGCCCCCGTCATCCAGGCACTATTAATAGCTACAAACACTAATTAAGAGTGGCCGCAACATAGTGCCTGGTGGACCCGTTGCCCTGCCCGTGGCTAAAGGAGAACAAGTGCAGCTCGCCGAGGCTGGAGAAGCCCAGCGCGATGGTGGTGGACGAGAAGTGCCTATCGGGGCCCGAAGAATACCGGAGATGCAAGTATTTCGAAGAGTCGGGGGCGGCTCCGAAAAACCTGTTCTCCTACGAGAAGAAGCCTCTTGCCGGGGATAAACCCCACCCCCTAGTCTCAGCCCTCTACGAACCCGTGCTCAGCGACTGCCCCTTCTACAGGCTTGAGGATGTTGGAGGATACTATGCAGCCTACTGCCATGGCCTGGAGCGATGGCTCGGCAGGCACGAGGTAGCCCTATGCAAACGCCATTGGACCACATGTCCCGTAAGGAGGATAACAGCCGAAACCATGGGTTTCGCAAAGTAGGATGAAGGAGTGCTGGGCCGTAGGCCTTACCGCGTCTCCAGGATCCTCCTGATCTCCTCGACGACCCTCTCACACCCCTGGAGCCTCTCCCTAAGCCTAGCGGCTTCCTCCTCTCTTTCCTTCAGCCTGGCCTCCAACCCATCAACCCTCTTCCTAAGCTCCTCGTTCTCCTGGGAGAGCCTGTTTAGCCTGGCCTCCAGCTCGGCCGCCCTCCTCTCAGCCGTGCGGAGCCTCTCGTACTCGTCGAGGGTCAGCTGTATCCCCGTATACGGCACTGTTAGCCTAAGCTCCCCCCTCACCAGCTTCTCGTAGGTCTCCCTCACCAGCCTGCCAGCCTTGGTTTTCCCGGAGAGATGAGCCCTGATCATGGTGGGGCTACGCCCTATCTCGTCGGCTATCCTGGAGACAGGGTAGCCAGCCTTCTCCCTGGCCAGTGCAGCGGCTGCCACTGCCAGGCTGTCGATCCAGGTGGCCCTCTCGTAAGGGTCCTTTATCAGCTCCACCACCTCTGGGCGGTAGAGGGTTCCTATGATAAGCGCTGTTTCGAGCTTCTGGATCTCCCTCTTACCCGTGGGCCTGACAGGCACATCGCTCAGGTCCACCTCCAGCTTCTCCACACCCATGTTTCCCTCCTCCACGCCGCCTCCCCCCGTAACATTAATGATTATGGCTTGATCTAAATCTATGTTTCCCTGGATAAAAGTAGTCCAGGAAACCGTTTTGGTTAGAGGATGCACGGAACAAACTACTCGTTCCTTAGGTACTCGTGGAGGGACGTCTCCAGGTCTGCCAGGAAGAGGGCAACGTCGTGGGGCAGGGTGGAGAACATCTTAAGGTTCGAAATCTGGTTGAGGAGCTCCTCAGCCTCGTACTCGGTCATCCTCCTAAACCCCTTATCGGCAAGATCCGCGAGCGTGGCGAGGGAGACCCTGAACTCCTTCAGAACCCTCGCTATCCTGGACGCGTTCTCGGCCTCGCGGAGGTAGAAGTCCCTCAGGTGCTCGGGGCCGCGGGACGCCTGGTCCAGGCTCCGCTGTGCCAGGTTTTCGTAGCGCTCGATAAGGTAGGCTACCCTGCTCATCGCCGCATCTACCCTTAGCCTCAGCAGCCTCAGCGCCATAACGTCGGACAGAACCATAACGCCCATCCTATCAAATATCCTGGTAAGCGGTGTAGGGGTTAAAAGGGCTGAGGCTCCTGCCTCCCTGGGAATGGAAATATATATCTATCCGTGGTGTATCCTACACGTGCAGGTGTAAAGAGAGATGTCCTCAAACCTCGGCGACAAGATAAAGTTGAGAGTTCTCTACGAGGATCCCGACATAGTAGTGGTGACGGCTCCCAACGAGGACGAGTTGAAACAAATTCTGATGGACCTCCTCAAGGAGCAGCCCATGAACCTTAAGGAGCTGCACGGCATACTGTCGGGCCTCGCCAGCGAGGACAAGATAAGGAGAGCCCTTACCCGCCTGATGGAGCAGGACATGGTTGTCCTAGAACCCGACGGCAGGTATAAGGCCGTCGGCACATAGGTTTCTACCCTCTCTTCTCCATTTCTAAATATTGAGCTGTTTCTAGCCTAGAACCTAAGCACGGCTGGCAGCATCCATATGCCCTCAACCACGGCGTGGGCTCCGGAGTAGAGGAGGAGGGTCCTCCGCTTACACCCCGTCTCCACACCCACAGTATAGATCCCAGCCCTCCTACCGCTAACCATGTCGAGCCAATAGTCCCCAGCGAAGAACGCCCTCCGCGGCGAACCCTGCTCCTCCACGATCCTTCTCAGAAGCCGTGTTTTGGAGAAAAGGCCTTCCTCCCCCAAATCCCTGTTCAAAGTGTACACGGCCGAAATGTGGCTTGAAAGCCCGGCCCATTCAAGCTCCCTCCAGACATGTTCCTCCTCGGTGCCGCGCCCCGTAGCTATCACGACAACATAGCCTCTGCTGCGAAGCCAGGAGAGAACCCTCCTAGTACCCGGGTAGGGCCTGGTCTCGTCGCGTCTAGGCAGATATCTCTCCTTGAATAGGGCCCAGAGCTCCTCAGGCCTGCAGCCCAGGCCCTCAGCCGTCTCGGAGAGCCGGTCCCGGCAGAAGCAGTCTACGAACTCCTCCCAACCAAGCCTGCTCCGGCAGAGGCTGTATAGAGCCTCGTTGTAGACTCTATGGAAAGCTCTGAGGGTGTCGAGCAGCGTCATGTCTAGGTCCAGGATCGCGAGGCCCTTCTCCACGGGGGTTCCCCGCTGGTATGGGTAACCACGCTTATATTGTAACCGGGCTGAACCTTTAGTGCAGGGGCAGCTAATGCTTACCCAGAGGGAGGCCTGCAGGATATCAGGTATATTGGGAAGGGTCTGCGAGGCGAGGAGGAAGGTTATCCCGGGATACGGGAAGGAGCATGTTTTGAAAACCATATATATCCTGGCCAAGGAGCCCACGGGGAGGCTGAAGCTATCCAAGCTGCTTGGCGTGGGTGAGGCCAGCACGAGGACCCTGCTAAAGAGGCTGAGGGAGGAGGGCCTAATAGTTGTTGACCCCGTGGCTGGGGCGGAGCTCTCCGATAAGGGTAAGGGGATCTTCGCTCCGCTGCTGGTGAGTGCGAGGATCTTCCGGTCCCAGGTGCCCAGGCTCGAGGAGTGGGGCACACCGGTATTCCTATGCGTCAAAAACATGGGCGGCCTCCTCGACAGATACGGCGTGCTTAGGCTCAGGGACATGGCGATCTCCTCGGGAGCCGAGGCAGCCATCATAGGTGTCTACACGGAGAACCATGTTTTCACGGCCCCAGGTATGGAGATCAGGGAGCTTAAGAGGAGCATAGAGCTGATACTCGACAGGAACAACGTGATGGGCGGCTCCCTGATAGTGGTGGTCAGGGACGGTGAGGACACGGTCTATAGGTTGCTGGCCCGCTTCCTCGAGCTGATGTGTAGGAGGGAGGGCTAACCGCTTCCTCTAACCGTACCACTCTATGGTGTTTGTTTCATCGTGGTGCGGTTTTCATTGGTTCCTCCTCGCCCGCCCTCCCCGTATTGGGTGTGCGGGGTCATGGGTGACTGTCGAAGCCAGCGGCACAGGGCCTCCCATCTACGCCTCGAGGCCGGGGCTCGGAGCACGGCTCCCATCGCCCAGCGGGCCCTGGGGAGGCTATTAGCTAACGACACATATAAATCCCACCGAGCCACAAAAGACACGAATCGACACAGAAAGCTATAATCTAATGTTTCTGCCCCCTACCTGCGACCCTATGCCGCGCCCAGCGGGCGAAACGTACGAATAGGTAGAAGAACTCTATGAAGAGCTGGAGGAGGGCGCGAAGCCCGCCGTGCTTCTCGTAGGTTTTCAGTATCTTCTGCCAGTCCATCTTAACTATGACCAGGGTAGCCACCAGCGTGGCGAGGAGGCCCACAGATATGGAGAGTAGCCAGTTCTTGCTATAGGCCGACTCCATGAGCGCCACCAGGGTTGAGCCGAAGAACACGGCCATCCCGGTTATCACGACCTTGCCCAGCACCACTGCTATGAAGAAGTAGGCTATGTTGTACCTGGCGACCCCCAGCGGTATGTAGAGGAGGTCGTCGGGCAGGGGGAGAGCGGCAAATATGAATGTGGCCACGAAGACGCTTCTCCTAAAGATGGATGAGAAGAGCTCCAAGTTCTGCCGAGCAGCGTCCGAAAGCACTGCACTAGCGGTCCTACCCATGTAATATACAGCCACCTTGCCGAGCGCGGCGCCTACCCCGCCCAGCACAGTGAGCAGGGTTCTGTCAACCACGTTCTCCGTTCCAGCACCTAGGGCCGCTATGAACACCAGGTAGGGCACGGTGGAGTAGGGTATGGCGTTGCCTACCAGGGATATCAGGAAGGTGCCCAGCGCACCGTACTCTTTAAGTAGGTTTAGCAGCCCTTCCAGCAACCCGTTAATGCTCCTCCAAAACCAAGATACAGTAAAAGGTATAAATAGATGTGCAGAGCCTAGCCCCTCAGGGTAGCGTAGCGTCTCAAGATCTCCCAGTACTCCTCGTCGCCCATAATGGCCTCCTGCTCCCTGGCCACCCTGCCGAGAAGCCCCTTAAACCCCTTCTCGATGAAGCCTGCCAGCCTTCTAATCCTGCCACTATCCAGGTAGGGCCTCCATGGAAGCCCCACCCTCCCCATACCGGCCGTTGAGAGGAGCCATACGGCCACCTGCGTCTGACTTGGCGGCTCCAACTCTCCGTGGCCTCCCCCGGCAGCCCACCAGAGGGTCCTTACATAGCCTATGCCCAGCACCCTCATCACTCTGTCCATCCACCTCTCAAGCAGCTCAGCCTCCCTAGCTGCAACGGCCTTCAGTGCCTCGTGAGGGTCCGGTCCCCCCAGCGGCGTCCTTAAGGCCGCCGACGCCAGGCTGGGCGAGAGCACCGGTCTGAGCGAGCCGTGTATGTAGACCAGGCTCGAGGCATACATGCTGTGAAGTATAGTCTCCATGAATCTTTCAGCAGGGTTTGAAGGTATCTGGCCCCAGCCCTCGAGTATTATGCCTACCGCCTCCTCAGGATCCACGGGGTCCGTTGCGGCGGGTTTTCCGTCCACCTCCATCCAGGGGACACTCCAAACACCCTTTTCAAACACGCCTGAGGGCGCAACCATCGAGGTGTCCACAAGCTCCACCCTATCCAGAAGACCCTCCTCGTGGAGTCTCTTAACCAGCCTGTAGCTCGTCATGCAGGTTGGGTGAATATATATCCTGACCCTTCTCATACCCTATACCCTCGCCTGTCCCCGCTAGCACGGCGTTGCTGATTAGTGTTTCGGAGAACGCTGGTCAGAGAGGTGGGCGCGCCCATCCCCGAGGGTAGCGGAGTGCGTAACCTCATCATCCGCATCACCTGGAGACGCGGGGGCTGATAAAGTTTCGGGGAAGAATTGAAATTGGTTCGATGCTAAACCACCCCGGTGCTGCTATGCCATCCGAAACTCAGCAGTTCTGGATCATGAGGGACCCGCTCCGCTGCAGCGGGTGCAGGCTGTGCGAGGTCGCCTGCTCCCTCCACCACGAGGGCACCGTGTGGCCTGAGGCCAGTAGGATAAGGGTTTACGAGCTGGTGCCCGGCGTGGATGTGCCCCACCTATGCTCCCAGTGCGACGATTACCCTTGCGTCGAAGCCTGCAACTTCGACGCGCTCAGGGTGGATGAGAGAACGGCAGCCGTCCTCGTAGACCCGGAGAAATGCACGCTCTGCGGCGCGTGTGTCGTTGCCTGTCCGGGCAGGGTGCCACGGATAGTTCCAGCCAAGGACCATGTACTGATATGCGACCTATGTGGAGGGGATCCCCAATGCGTTAAGGCCTGCAGCAATGCTGGCTATAACGCTCTCACACTGACGCCTAGGAGGCCGAGCCCCCTCCATAAGCTCTACGCCGAACACCCCCTGGAGACCGCTAGGAGGCTTGCACCCCAGATCTACGGTGAGAAACAGGTGATCTAAAAATGCTGGGAGGCTACCACGCCAGGCTCCTAGTAGTAGATCTCTCGAGGGAGAAGACAAGCATCCTCGAGCTCGACGAGGAGGTGCTGAGAAAATACGTTGGCGGGCGAGGCTTGGCAGTCTACCTCCTCTACAAGGAGTTGGGCAACCGCTGGGAGCAGGTGGATCCGCTGGGGCCTGAGAACCCTCTCCTAATACTCGCAGGGCCGCTTACAGGCTTCTACCCCGGAATCAAAGTGGTGGTCTCGGGCAAGAGCCCTCAGAGCAACGGCGTCGTAGGGTCCGTGGTCTCCAGCGAGGTGGGCCTAGAACTCCGCGCCGCCAGCTACGACGGCATGATGATACGCGGCGCCTCTAAAGACCCCGTCTACATACTGGTCAACGGCGACAACGTGGAGATAAGGGGCGCTGAGGACATGTGGGGCCTTAGGGCAACGGAGCTCATAGGCTACATCAACCGGAAAATATACCCTGAACTGCTGAGGAAGAGCCCCGCCAAGGGTGTGCCCAGGGAGCCGGCCTACCTCTACATAGGCCCCGGCGGCGAGTCGAGGGTGAGGACGGCGGCCGTTATGGCGAAGCTAGCGCACGCTGCGGGGTATGGCGGCTACGGCGCCGTCATGGGGGCCAAGAAGCTCAAGGCCGTGATAGTTAAGGGCTACGGCCCTCTCCCAAGGCCGGCGGAGCCCGGCAAGCTTAGAGACCTGATGTCCAGTGTCTGGGAGAAGCTTATCTCGAGGCAGAGCTTCAGGCAGTGGGGCACCGCCGCTGGCGGCTACTCCACCGGCTACGTGTCGAGCAGCGAGCCCATAAGGAACTGGCAGGAGGAGTGGCATGACCGCCGCGAGCTGGGGGTTCAGAGCATAGAGACCCTGTGGGCTAAGAGGTTCTGGGGAGACTACGGGTGCCCCACAACCTGCATGAAGATCAGCGTGGTGAGGAAGGGACCCTACAAGGGCTCGGTAACCGACGCGCCTGACTACGAACTCATAGCCTATGTTGGCACGAACCTCGGAATCTTCGAGCCCGAGAAGATAGTCTACATGTCAAGCCTGGTGGACGAGCTGGGCCTCGACGCCATAAATACAGGCAACCTACTGGGCTTCGTCGCGGAGCTCTACGAGAAGGGCCTGATAACCCGCGACATGCTGGACGGCGTCGAGCCGAGGTGGGGCGACCCCGACTCCTTCGCCAAGCTGCTGGAACTCATCGTGGAGCGCCGAAGCCTGGGGGACGTGCTTGCCGAGGGGACCTACAGGGCTGCCCTCAAACTATCGGAGATGCTGGGACAGGACGTGACCCGATACGCTGTCCAGGTCAAAGGCGTGGCCGTGGGCGCACACGGTGTTAGAAGCAAGCTCGACTACCCCCAACCCCACGCCTACGCAGCCTCGGTGCAGGGCGGGGACCACACAAGCGTAGCAACCCTGCCAGTCGACAGCGACTGGGGCGAGCTATGGATGGTTTTCGCAGATTCCGCAGTAATCTGCGCCTTTAACGCAGTGGACTTCAAAACAATGCTGGCCTACTACAATGCTGTAACCGGTGCCAGCCTCTCCAGGGAAGAGTGGTTCGACCAGCACTCCAGGAGGATACTGGCGCTCCAGAGGATACTGCTGCTCCTGGGGGGCCCCGACGTGTACTGGGACCCCAGGCTCCACGACGACAACCCGGACAGGTTCTACGAGCCCCTGCCCTCCGGGCCCCGGAGGGGCATGTCAGCCGACAGAGGGGAGGTGTCAGAGATGCTGAGGAAATACTATGCCGAGCTAGGGTGGGACGAGTACGGCGTACCTACACGCGAGGAGCTGGAGCGCCTAGGCCTTGGAGAAGCCTACCAGCTGGTTAGGAGGGTAAAGAATAGGTTTCACCTAAAGTAGGGCGGCTGACTGCGAAGCCGCCCTTCAGGCCACGCCTCCTTAAGCCATTACCATTACCTCTATTGTCTGGGAGTCGAAGTAGAACTGTATGGTGACAGTGTAGGAGCCCGTTACTGCCATTATGTAGGCACCATCGCTGTCTATCTGGGGGAACACGTTGGTGAAGTTATACTGTGGCAACAGCTGGACGATGGCCGTCGCATCCTCTTCCGTGGCCAGCCTAGGCACGATGTATTCGCCATATGCCCCTGTGCCGTAGCTTCCCTGCTCAACCAGCTTGACCCCGCCGAAAACCTCGCTAAGTACTGCCCTGATCGCGGGGTCCACTTCGGCCAGTACGCCTAGAGGCTGCTGATCCTCCGCTGCGTTGTAGAGTTCCTGGGGTGAGGGTGTCTTCTCCACATACACCTCCAGCCTCTGGGGATCCTGGGGGCCTCCGAACTCTATGGACGCGTTATACTGGCTCCCATTGATGGTCGTGGAGACATAGATTCTGAAATAGTCTGGCTCAGAATGCGAGTAGTCCACCTGCAGGCCCGCCCGCTGTAGGGCCTGCGTCAACGCTTCGGCATCAGTGTAGGAAATCTTTCTCGGCACAATATAAACGGCGCTGGTATAGAAGTCGCCGCTGTCAGTTATTGCCTCAAGCTTTACCCCGTCGAACACCTGTTCAAAGGCCTGTCTGAACATGGGGTCAAGGACGGCGAGCACGCCACTAGCCTGGATGTTCGGCGCGGAATCGTAGGGATTAGTGGTCTCTGTAGCAGTAGTGGTCGTGGGTATACTAGTAATCATAACCACCGTGTATAGTACCGCTATCTCCTGTCCGCCGATCCCAGCCGAAATGATTAGCATGGAGCCGTCGGGGAGGGCCACGGTTATGTATATTTCTTTACCTGTGACGCCGGACATCATGCCAAGCTGGTAGCCCATATTCTGCAGTGTCTGTATAAGTGCCGCCCCGTCGTCAGCTGTCACCAGCCTGGGAACAACATAGACGGCCTTCATACCGCTAGTGGTCTGCCCCTGTACGGCTAGCTTGGCTCCTCCGAAGACGTTGCTTAGCAGCTGCCTGATCATGCCGTCTACTGCGGCCAGGTCGCCTACGGCTTTTAGGTCGGTGACTGAGTCATAGTACTCTTGGGGCGAGGCCGGGCTCGTGGTGCTCGTAGCCGCAGGGGTTGTGGTGGTTGCCTCAAGCATTTCACACATGCTGCTCTTACCCTTGCTGGCCGACCAGGTGCCATGGTCGGAGTACTGGCCGCCGCTGATCTGCCATGTCCCCTCCATCGTGTTGCCCGATATGGTGCCGCTAAAAGTTACTGAGGGGCCTGCAACCCAACCCATGGTTATCTGGTTACCCGACACGGTTATGGCTACGGGTATGCCTGTACCCACGTAGACGTTGGCCTCATCATTTATCGCTAGGGTTCCAGCATAGCCCGCCCCGGCCTTGACGAGGCGGAAGCAGAACTCGCCTCTAGATGCTGTTGACTGGCTCTTGTAGGTGCCGTGCCAGTAGCCCTCGAGTGCGGCCTGCCCGGCTGGCTGTGTGGTGGTTGTAGTAGTGGTGGTTGTTGTGGATGTGGTGGTTGTTGTCTCGGCTCCGCCGCCTCCCATAAGCATGAAGGCTGCGGCTCCCGCCACTATGACAGCCACAGTGACGGCTACCAAGACTACCGGCTTACCAACAATCGATGACATATACGTCTCACCTAGGGTTAACAGTTGTTGAAGGTTGGCATGGTAATATAATTTGTTAGCAACAGAATGCCGCAACCTATATAGACCCGTGGCACCACAGTGGCATCAAATGCTGTTCGGAAGCGGGTTGAAAGATCGTGATAAGGAAGAACGTGTCCCTCTCACCCCAAACCCTAAAACAGCTGGACCCTCTAATCCAGAAGCATGGGGGAAACCTTAGCGCCGCTATAAGGGAGGCCGTCGAACTGGCCCATCTCAGAATGCCGAGGGAGAACAACATAACAATCCCCGTAGATCTGCTATTGTTGCTGGCAGCAAAGGCCGAGTACCCGGAGGATCCCAGCCTCTTCCCCCGCCTCGAGAACAGCTATGTCGACCTGATACACTCGTGGATGGAGAGTCTAGCCGTAAGGTGCAGGATAAGTGTTAGCAACAAAACCATAACCATAACCTTGAGGGGCGGAGGCGCGCCGCTCAAGACAGGTGTAATGCTGGTTAAGGGGCTCCTGGTCAGCAACGGGTATAGTCTGGTGGACAGCGAGGAGAAGCCTAGCGGAATAACAATGGTTTTTGAAAAGGCAGAGAGTTAGTGTAGTACCGCCCTTCATCCCAACCCCAGGGTGTGGGGGGCGTCGGGCGGCCGGCGCGCAAAGGTGATCTGTTTTCGGAAGCTAAAAACTGCTTCGCCCCTTATAGGCGGCACTTAATTAACCGTGGCACCTAATATTTTCAGCTTGAGGACCGGGCCCGGGTGGTGGGTGAGTGAAACGGGTACCGGCAGCCCTCTGCGCCAGGTGTAAGGGTGGCAAGCTGCTCTGCGGGCTGCCCTCATGCCCGCTTCTAGAGCGTTTCAGGGCCGAGGTTAGGGCCTTCACCCGCATGCCCTCCACCACCCGGGTCTACGGGGCCACACCTCCCAGCCTAGTTGTGGGGGAGCGCGGCTACCCCAGGATAGCTGTGATGTACAATGTCCCTCCCGGCAGCTTCGGCGAGGCTGCCAAGCTTTACGATGACCCGCAGGGCTGGTGGGGCAGGCTATCCCTCGACGAGATCGTGAGGCTTAGGTCAGGCCTTCTAGCCTCCACGCTGCGGGTCGACGCCAGGAACCCCTGGGTCCTATACGAGAAGGAGATATCCCTTGCCACGGTCTCCTCTAAGCCCGTATCCTCCGAGGCACTCCTCGAGAAGCCTCCCAGGCCAAGCCTCAGGTTTGACGGCGTGCTGAAACCCGTGGGTCTCTCAGCCCCGGCCAGGCTGGTGAGGGTAGAGGAGAACCCCAGACTTCCCCGCAGACTAGAGAAGGCTGTATGGGACGATGTCCGGGCTGCCGAGATCATAGGGGAGCTATACTTCTCCGGCATCGACTATTACACCATAATAAGGGCCATGAGCGCTGGACTCCTGGGCAGGCTTAGGGCCAGGAGGCTGGTCCCTACCAGGTGGGCCATAACGGCTGTGGACAGCATAGTGGGGGAGACGCTGAGGAGGAGCGTGAGGGAGAACCCACTCATCAGCGATGTTGAACTCTACAGGGGCGAGTATCTCGGCAACAGGTTTGCAATAATCCTGGTCCCGGCAGCCTACGGAATGGAGTGGATCGAGGTGTGGCACCCCTCCACCATGTGGACCCGCAGCGCCGGGGAGCCCGTGGTGATAGTCAACAGGGAGGACTGGAGGGGCCAGTGGAGCTACATGGATGGAGGCTACATTGCAGCTAGGCTAGCAGTGCTGGAACACCTCTACAGGAGGAAACGCCAGGCCTACGCCGTGATAATTAGGGAAATCCTTCCCGAATACTACGCACCGGTAGGCAACTGGCACATAAGAGAGACTGTGAGGAGAGCCATGCAGGGCAAAGCCGAGAAATACAGAAACCTGGAGGAGGCCCTAAACCGGGCAGCGGAGCTCTTCAAAGCCGACCTACGCAGCGTCCTGAGAAGCCTCAAAATAGTGAGGCAGAAAACCCTGGAAGCCTGGATGCAGCCCTAACCCTCTACGTACCTGACCACAGGCTGCCCCTCCTTCTCCACGAGCTCGCCGACGCCCGAAACGTTGCTTCCGATACCCAGGTCCAGCTTCCCGTACAGCGGGCGTGGAGCCACAACGTAGAAGTAGCCCTCATGTAGAACTCCGCCATCCTCACCCACTATGGAGCCGTCGAGGAGCATTGAGTACTCGTCGCCCCCTATGCCTGAGGGAGGCTCCTCGTAGCCTACAACCACACCTTCAAACCTAACCCTACCCATGCAACTACCCCCTGGTTAAAGCCGCCCAGCCTCCTAAAATGCATTTAAGAAAGCTTAAAGATCCGCCCTCGCACTAAGTTTAACACGTGTAGAACTCATAAAACAGCTATGGGAGATGCCGCGATGCGGCTAACTAGGCGAAAAGCCATAGTACTAGCCTTGGCCCTGCTGTTGCTGGCTCCGTTCTTGGTGCCTGAAGTGGGTATCGGCAAGCCGCGGGTCTACGTCAGGGTCTGGGGACTAGTGGAGGAAGGTTATGTTGACATAACGTGTGGGCGGTTGGGCCTCGGCCAGGCGCTGCTCTACCTGTTCAGGGTGGAGACAGCCGCCACCGGCTTCACCGTGAGAATCGAGGGGAGCGGGGCGGTGCGCCTCCCCATAGAGTCGTGGGGCGTCTGGATCTGTGAGGCAGCTGCGCCGGACTACGGCGAAGTGCCCGAAACCTACAGGATAACCGTAGGGCCTGGCAGCAACATAACCCTAGACTACTACCTGGGACTACCCATGCCTCTCAGGAAGGACTTCTCGCAGCTAGGCGTAGGTGTGGGCGACAAGATCGGCCTTATAGGGAGAATAGAGGACATGGGCAACGGGACCTACGCGCTGGTGGCCTATGAGGGAGGCAGGATCCACCAGGCCTTCCCCCTCAGGCCTGGCAAAGCCGACCCAGCCATGTACGTCGGCGAGAAGGTATGGGTCCTGGCCGAGCTGGTACAGGAGGAACCTCCAGTACTCAGGGCCGAGATTATAGTGAGGCCTGGTCAGCCCGGATGGTAAGCTGCATAGTTTACACCGGCCTGGGCAACCCTGAGGAAGGTTAGATGGGCCCTGCAGGAGTTAACATTGATATAGCGAATTATTCAACAATATTATTGGTTTGCGGGTGACGGTTTTGAGAAGAACCTTGCTTGGCCTGGCTTCCGCCTCCCTGCTAGTTAGTATTGTGGCGTATTTGTCTTCCTTCTACACGCCGGACATTTCACAGAAGGTCTTTGGCGCTATTATGTTGATCGCCCTTATCATCGCTGGGCTTGTCGGGGGGCTTGTAAGCGGAGGCTCCCCTGGGGAGCGGGTTGCCATTGCGGTGGCTGCATGCGTGCCCGCTTACCCAATAATCCATGCAGCTGTGGAACATTTCCACCTCGACGTGATCCCCCTAGGGATCTATCTTATGATATACAACCCAATGGTTATTCTGGGCAGTATTCTCAGCTGGAGTGTCGAAAGGATGCGGGAGTGGAGGTCAGCTGGGTATCCTGGAGCTAGGGAGGAGCGCCTCCAAGGTTTTGCCGCTGGGCTCGCGGTTATGATGGTGTTTTTAGGGATAGCCCAGCTAGCAAACCTAACGCCCAATATCGGCCTGGCTATCCTGCTATGCAGCATTTTCGCCTTCGCTGCGGGATTCTTCGCCGGAACCCGGCATGGTGGTAAGCCCTTTGAAAGGACCTTAATAGCAATAGTAAGTGTCATGGTACCACTTTCATTTGCAGCGTTGCCACCTGGGCCGTTGGTGTTTAAACCGTCCCCTCTAGGGATAGTCTCGTATGGTGTAGCCGCAGGTTTGGGCGCGCTGATAAGCATCCGGTGACCGGTCTGGCACTGTACTGGACTATTACGTTACTTAGCCATTGCCCGGGGTTGACGAATTGACGTAATGTTAATCTTTAAATAACAGATTCCGTGGTGAGGCGAGATGGCCGTGGCTAGGGAGAGGTGGTGGGTACCCATATTCCTCCTCACATTGGTCCTGGCCGAGACCATGGGTATCGTGTGGATGTACTTCAAATACATAGACGTGAAGAGCGAGAACGATGCTTACAGGGAAGCCTTATGGAGCATAGTGGTTGACAGCATGAGGGCTCTTAGGGAGAGGGTTGGATGGGTTGCCTACCAATATGAGCAGTCGCGGGAGAGCAGCTATGCATGCAGCGTTGACGCAGCCATGATCATGCTACACTCCGGAGCCAAGTATGCCCAGATGGGTGCGAGAGCCATTAGGCAGTTGGGACACCTTGAGGGGAACCATGTCGAGGGGCTGGCCGGAGAGCGGTACAAGCTGTACCTGCTAGCCACAGCCCTAGACGCCCTGGACATCTACATGAACAGGATGGAGCAGGTCTTGGTGAGGGCTGACTCGACACTTGATGTGCAGGACGCCCTTGCCGACCACATACCCCTCCTGAGGGAGGTCGAGGACACCCTTGGAGAGATAGTGTTCAAATACCATGACGACCCCGGAGCAGTTCCTGAGGACCTGGTCTACCGTTTATTGAGGGCAGCCAACACTTTGGGAGACCTAGCTTACGGGATCCAGGTGGAGCACGGTTAATCTATTATTCACGGCGCGCCGTAACGATCTATACGGTGGTAGCCGTGCCCGAGCTAAGTACAGGCCTGGTAATAGCTGGCGCCTACGCAGACAAGGTGAGGAGAACCCTCTTCGCCCAGCTCAAAGACTCGGTGAAGTCCGGCAGCCTCACGGCACAGGACGTGGCGAGGGGCGCCGCGGAGCTGAACAGGCTGCTCTTCGAGATACTTGTCAACAGGTTGGGTCTAGATAAGGGCGACGTTGTGAGGATCAGGGTCGCATACGACGTCCAGGGCTCCAACATAGTGTGGCACCTCAACACCCTGAGGGTAGAGGCCTTCCGGAGAATACCCGACGAGGAGGTTGACGCTAAGGTCCGAGAGGCCCTCCAGGAGGTTGAGATGCCGGAGGCTCCGGCCACAGAAGCAGCTGAGGCTGAGGCGCCCAGCATCGAGGGGCTGGTGGCTTCAGCCGAGCTGCTGGGCAGGACCGTTGATGGAGCTCTCCTCTTCGCGCTGAAGAGCAGCTCCGGCGAGAACGTGGGACTCGCCCTAGTGGAGGATAGAGCTGGGGCAACAGTGCTGGACGCCGTGGTGGTACCCAGGGAGGGTAAGCCGCTGAGGATATACTCGAAGCTCGAGGAGCCTCTGGGCGAGGTGGAGGGCAATCCCGGAATAGTAGTGGGTAGGGTGAGGACCGGCAAACCAGCCGAGCTGGACAGGGAAACCGCAGAAGCCCTGCTGAGGGAGAGAATGTCGAAACTATCCTAAACCGAACTCTTTTACCCATCACCGTTATAACCCTCCACAAATCACCCTGTTCCCGTGGATGAGGAGCCCGAAGTTTGCCGAGTGGTGACGAGTGGAGACCTCACCGACACGCCAAGGCGGAAAGGTTTTCCGGTGGGCTTACCGGGGGAACAACAAGGTTTAAAACTAGCCCACCCCAATAACTGTATGTGAGGGATTGCTGGGGGTTGGAGGAAGAATCATCCAGTAGAAGCGGCCGCGTAAAACTCCTACGTCTCGACGACGTTGTAGATGTGAAGGAGACACCCATGGGCTACGTAGTGGTAACAAAGAACGGCGAGATACTGCTAGACCACAGGGAGGCCCGCAAACTCTACTGGGAGGTCAAGATGAGAAACAGGAGGAAGGCATTCGGCCTCTAACGCGGCCGCCCAAAGCAACCAATCCACCCGATAAACATACCTGCACACCAGAGGTGGTTAGTCTTGGTCAGGGTGCTCAAGATAAACCCGGAGAACCCTGACCCCCGCATAGTGGAGGAAGCTGTAGGGATCATGAGGGAAGGGGGACTCGTAGTATACCCGACAGACACCGTCTATGGGCTGGGCACCAACCCCTTCAGTGCCGAGGCTGTGGAGAGGGTGCATAATGCCAAGAGGAGGAGGGGTAAGCCCCTCCCCCTGCTCCTCAGCGATCCCGGCCAGGCGGACAGGGTTGCCGTGGTTACTAAGAAGGCTAGAAGGCTCATTGAGGAGTTCTGGCCAGGGCAGCTAACCATAGTTCTTGAGGCTAGGCCGGTGGTGCCGGAACCCGTAACCCTAGGCACGGGCAAGGTGGGTGTAAGGGTGCCTGAGTCCCCTATAGCTAGGATGCTGGCGGAAGGGCTGGGCGGAGCCATAGTGGGTACAAGCGCCAATATCAGCGGGGCACCCTCTCCCAGGACGGCGGACGAGGCTATAGCGCAGCTCGGCGACAGGGTTGACCTGGTACTTGACGGCGGCCGCACCAAGTATGGCGTTTCCTCGACGGTGCTGGACCTCACAGCCTCGCCCCCGAGGGTGCTCAGGGTGGGTCCCGTGGACCCGGCTAGGCTGGAGGAGGTTCTGGGGAGAATAGTTATAGCTTGAGGTCCGACGGTTGATCCCTCGTCACCCTGGGGGGATCAGTCCATCGGAGTTTCTTCATCCCTCAACGAAGCGTTGGGCAGCGAAACTAATTAAGGGAATGGTGCATCAGTGCGCGAAACCGTCTTTCACCACTCCAGCGGCTGCGGCCCCAAGGGCTCAGCTCATCATCTGCGCCGCGATATCTATTTTATTTCACGTATACGATATAATGTTAACCTTGCCAACAAGGTTCTGGTGCGACCAATGGCCAGCCCCATCTACGACATCGTGTACAGGGGCAAGATACTCAACGCCGACGGCCAGATCGTGGAAGCCACCGTGACCATTAGTGGGGGAAGGATCCAGGGGGTCCACGGGCCCAGCTATAATGCTAAGGCCGAGCTCCTCATGGAATACTCACAGAAGCCTGGCGCCATACTTCTCCCAGGACTTATAGATATGCACGTCCATCTCAGGGGGCTCGAGTACTCCTACAAGGAGGACGAGGAGACAGGCACCCTCTCCGCCGTGATGGGCGGCGTAACGCTGATAGCCGATATGCCCAATACTAAGCCTCCCCTGAAAAACCCCTCAACACTCCGCGAGAAGCTCAGGAACCTGGCCGCCAAGAGCTACACCGACTACGCCGTCTACGTAGGCGTCCCCGACAGCGACAAGGTTCTCGAGGAGATGTTCGCCGAGCCCGGCGTGGTGGGCCTAAAGGTATATCCTGAGGACTTGGAGAGCATGGATTGCGTAGAGGCGGCGGCCAGGAAGGCTGCCGAGAAGAGGCTTCTAGTCGTAGTCCATCCCGAGCACCCAGGCATGATAATGAAGAGTGGGGGTCCCGGAGAGAGGTGGCGCGCCAGGCCCTTAGCCGCGGAGCTTGGAGCAGTCAGGCTTGCTTCAACCCTGTCCAGGCTGGGTGCTAGGCTCCATTTCACCCACATAACCAGCAGTGCAACGGCAACACTGGCCAGGCAGGTGGGCGCCACGGTGGACACCTGCCCCCACTACCTCCTACTCTCATCCCGCCACGAGGAGAAGCTGGGATGCATAGCAAAGGTAAACCCACCCCTAAGGCCCCAGAATATCGTTGAGGGCCTCATAGAGGCTCTAAGGGAGGGCCTCATAGACGCC
>JALURJ010000302.1 GCA_027016915.1 Desulfurococcales archaeon
CTCAATATAGTAGCTATACTGGCCTGGATCCTCGGAGTCTTATCGGCATACGCCGTAAAGCATGCTCAGAAGCCTTTCCCGGAGCTGGCAGGCTTGTTCGTGGCACTGATAGTATACAGCCTAGGCATGATGATGTACAGGGGTGGGGGTGAGGAGGCGTGAGCAGGGCCGAGAAGCTTAGGAGGCTAAGGATACTGGGAGCGATCCTAATGGGTGTAGGGACCATAATATGCCTCATGATATTCCAGACAGAGCCCCTATCGGCTGCGTTCAAGCTATACTTCGCCGCAGGCACAGCGGTATTCATAGTGGGGTCACTGTTCTACATGGCTTACGAGGTATTCGTCCCAGAGTTCTGGCGCGGCGAGTGGGCACCAGGCCCAGGCCACGAGTACCCCCCAGACTAGAGTACGGCGTATGATCCAACACCTTATCTCTATCTTTTAAAAAGGCAGTCATAATCCCGGGGGCGCTCGATCATGAAGGTGCTATCCAAGAGTGACATGGAGGACATAATCTATGGCGCGGCCTTCCTCGGCGCGGGTGGCGGGGGTTCCACCGTACAGGGCCTATCCCTGGTGGATGAAATCTCCGGGGAAGGCAGGAGGGTAGTATTAGTGGATCCCTCCGAGGTAGGAGACGAGGAGCTTGTAGTGGTATCAGCTGGTATGGGGTCTCCAGCGGCGGCGAAGTATGGCTGGAGGAACGAGCATCTGCCGGCATTCGACCTGCTAGAGAGGTACTTGGGCGAGAAAGTAGCTTATGTACTACCCCTCGAGGTTGGGGCTGGGAACTTCGGGGTACCACTACACACAGCAGCCTTCAGAGACAGACCCCTCATTGACGGCGACGGCGCTGGCAGGGCTATACCGGAGCTCGAGCTCACTACGTTCGATATATACGGTGTTCCCATATCGCCTATGGCCATAAGCGACTGGCAGGGCAATGGTGCAGTGTTATTCGTTAGGAACTCGCTCTCAGCGGAGAGGATAGCCAGGCACATAGTCATGGCGTTTGAGGGCAACGCTGGCATAGCACTCTACCCCATGAGGGGCAGGGACCTCAAGAGGGTGGTGATACCGGGTAGTGTATCCCTTGCAATGAGGGTGGGCGAGCTACTCAGGGAGGCTAGGGAGAGGGGTGCGGATGCAGTAGAGCTGCTCGTAAGCAGGCTAGGGGGATACCTGCTAGGGAGGGGCAGGGTAGAAGAGAGACTAATGGAGACCAAGAGGGGATTCGACTACGGGAGAGTGAAGGTTAGGACCCCAGCGGGGACTCTAGTGGTGCACTTCAAGAACGAGAACATAATCGCCGAGCTCGAGGGGAGGATCCTAGCCATAGCCCCCGACCTCATATGCTGGGTCACACCGGATGGCAAGCCGTTGACCAACGTGGACATAGAAGAGGGCATGGAGGTGGCCGCCGTAGGACTCAAGGCCCACGAGAGACTACGCACGCCCAAGGCGCTCGAGGCGTTCAAGCACCTATATGGGGAACTAGGTTTCGACATAGAATATAAGCCCATAGAGGAGCTAAACCCCTAGCTAGACGAGAGCCTCTCCTTTTTTAACCACTCTCGCTCCTTCCCCGCGCCAGCCCGCTAGTTTTATACATGAATTTCAACTACTTAAAGATTAAACTTTATATAGATAGGCAGTTAAAGTAGGAACTTGAAGTGGGGTGCTGGTCTTTGGCTTTCAAGTACCATGACTTATCAGATAAGGTCAGGCTCTATGATGTGGGATTCAATGAGATAATCGAGTTCTTCTACAGGCTAGCCGAGGCAGCTGATAGGCTGAGGGAGGAGGGCCTATGGGCCGTATATGGCCCGGAGAGGCTGCCCGATTACATCGAGGTCCCGGAGAGGGGCACGCTCAGGGTGAAGCTCGGGTTCCCGGTGTATCAGAAGGGAGGGGTATGCATGGACGTGACCAATGTTGAGCAGGCGCAGATAGCTGAGGAGGCCGGGGCTGTCTCGGTGATGGTCCTGGATAAGCTGCCATACGACGTCAGGAGGGCTGGCGGGGTAGCTAGGATGGCCGACGTGAAGGTGATAGAGGAGGTTATGGGCAGCATAACGATACCAGTAATGGCTAAGGTGAGGATAGGCCACTACATGGAGGCCAGGATCCTCGAGACGATAGGCGTTGACATGATAGACGAGAGCGAGGTGCTCACGCCCGTGGATGAGAAGCACCACATAAACAAGTGGCTGTTCAAGGTGCCGTTCGTCAACGGCGCCAGGGAGCTTGGGGAGGCCCTAAGGAGGATAACTGAGGGCGCGGCTATGATAAGGACTAAGGGCGAGGCTGGCACGGGCAACGTTGCCGAGGCGGTGAGGCACATGAAGCTCATTATGAGTGAGATATGGGCCCTCAGATCGATACCCCCAGAGGAGAGGATTAGGAAGGCCAGGGAGTACGGTGTGCCGTACCAGCTCGTGGAGCTGACCGCGAGGCTCGGAAGGCTGCCAGTGGTGAACTTCGCGGCCGGGGGCATAGCAACACCGGCAGACGCGGCCCTAATGATGTGGCTGGGCGC
>JALURJ010000303.1 GCA_027016915.1 Desulfurococcales archaeon
TAGCAACAGCCGCTGGAGGAGCATACTACCTCACCCACGGCCCCGCCAGGCCCGAGGAGAGAGTACTCCACATAGCTCTGGTCAGCGGGGGAAACAGCTCCGCCACCGGCAAGGAGGAGCTGCAGGAAGCGGGAGTAGAACTCGTCAGGACACTGGCAAGGATGACGGGGTACGACAAGGTCCAAATCCACACCATGGGCGAGGAGCAGGCCCTGGAAGCCCTCCGCTCAGGCAGCGTCCAGCTCCTCCTCAGGGTAGCGTGGCCCGAGGAGGATACGAACACCACCCCCACCCTCGTGCTGTGGGACTGTAGGGAGGCACTGATCATACCGCGTGTCGCTGGGCAGCCCCAGACCGTGCTGGCGAAGTCCGTCCTAAGAGTCGGAGTCCCCTCAGGCCTGCCGGTGGCCGAGTACCCCAACCCTGCAGGTATAGGTGCAATGGCCTTCGAGAACTACACGAGCCTGGGCGAGGCTGTTGACGCCCTGGTAAGCGGGAGGCTGGACGGCCTCGTGGCCGAGCTCACCGTAGCCGAGGCACTGGCCGAAAAGTACAACCTAACCGTAGTCCAGGTCTCGGGCGCGGGGGTCCAGCTAAGACTCCTGGCAGGCAAGGGTAACGAAGACCTGCTGCGCGGCTTCCAAGACGCGCTTCACAGGCTACTCCTATCCAGCAGATGGGTGGAGCCGCCGGTAATATGTCCCCAGACTCTCGGGTAGCCCCTAAAAATATTATTCTTGGACCGAGCATAAACCCAGGGGTGGCGTTGAGGAGAGCCGAGAAGCCCCGTGCCCGGCGCCGATTTGGGTGGAAGCATAGGGCCGTGCTGGCATCCGCCGTGATCCTCATAGTCCTGGCCGTAATGCTGTTCTGGAGCCCCTGGCATGCCGAGACTCCCGCGGAGACCGCGGAGCCCCAAACCGCGGCTACGTCCACTACAACCCAGACCCCGGAGCGGGTTATGAGGGCCCTCGTCTACGACTCCCTCTACAGGGAGTTCCCCAACGACGAGCTTCTCAGAAACATCACGGAAACCCTCCGCAGGGCAGGATACACAGTCGACGTCTACGTGGGGGTTAACGCCACCCTCGACCCCCTAGTGGCGCTGCACAGGTACGGGCTTGTCATAATAAGGGCCCATGGAGCCTACAACGGGGACCCTGAATCGGGGAGGCCCCTGGGCGCTTACATATATACGGGGCTCCACTACGCCGAGGCCAAGGCCCTCTACGGCGACTATATTGATGAGAGCCTGGAGAACGGCGACCTAGCCCTGGGGGTCATACCGCCGCCGGGGCAGCCCCTCACCAAGGAGCTGCTCAAGAAGCTCCCCAGATACGTAACTGTGAGCCCCAGGTTCTTCAAGAAGCAGCTCTCCAAGCTGCCCGGCACAGTAGTAGTGTTCGCGGGGTGCTACGGCCTCGACGACGACAGGCTGGGAGAGGTCTTCGTATCTAAGGGGGCCTCAGCATTCATATCCTGGAAGGGCAACATAACCTGGACCCACATGGATAGGGTTCTCAGGGTTCTCGTCGCCGCGCTGGCCAGGGGCGACGACCCTGCCGCAGCCCTGAGCCTCGCCATGAGGACTGTCGGCCCAGACCCCGTGACCCACAGCGTCCTGGAAATGGTTCCCAGCCGGGGTGCAGGCGTCTAGCCTGTAGGGTGGAGCAGTGGTTTGCAGCTTTTAGAAACTTCTAAATAACTACACGAATATATTTCAATGAAGATATGGCCAGGACCGGTGAATAGCATGAGCATCCCCAAAACCCTAACCATACTCGCAGTACTCCTAACAACGCTTTCAATAATCACACCCCTAACCCTAACGAAGGTCCAGGCACAGGAGGCGGCCGACGCAGCCTGCATCACGTGCCACTCCCGCGTGACGCCGGGCGTGGTGATCCAGTACATCGAGGGGGCCATGGGGAAGCCAGGAATCCAGAACCCCCTCATAGCGAAGAGGCTGGGAGGCCTTGACACGGTGTCATGCATAGTGTGCCACGGCTCCGACCACACCTCGGAGGACGACTGGGAGGAGGCCAAGCTGCCAGACCAGAATACCTGCAAGATATGTCATCCCGACAAGGTGGAGGAGTACCTGGCAGGCAAGCACAGCCTAGCCTGGAAAGCCATGATGGCCATACCCATGGTCAAGGAGATGCCCAAGGAGGAGGTCCTCTACGGCTGCGGGGGGTGCCACAAGATAGGCGTCAAGGACCCACAGGACCTCCTAGACCTGGGCCTCACCAGGCCCTACGGGATCGGGGCCACCTGCGACCAGTGCCACACCAGGCACTCCTTCAACACGACCGAGGCGAGGATGCCTGAGGCCTGCAGCAAGTGCCACATGGGATTCGACCACCCCCAGTGGGAGATGTGGAGCACCTCAAAACACGGCAACATATACTTCGCCAACAAGGACAAGTACCCGTTCAACGTCAGCCTCAAGTTCGTGAGACCCTACGAGTACCCCGGCCCAACCTGCCAGCTCTGCCACATGCCCGACGGCACCCACAACGTCCTAACC
>JALURJ010000304.1 GCA_027016915.1 Desulfurococcales archaeon
TCCTCGGCATAACCCACGAAGGACAGGTAATGGTGATGATTCATACTGGTAGCAGAGGGCTCGGACACCAGGTTGCTAGCGACTATCTGCTCACCATGGAAAGGGCTATGAGAAAATACGGCATAAGGCCCCCGGACAGGGAGCTGGCCTCCGTACCCTACAGTTCGAGGGAGGCCCAGGACTATATGGGCGCCATGGCAGCAGCAGCTAACTTCGCCTGGACCAACAGGCAGCTCATAACCCACTGGGTCAGGGAGAGCTTCAGACAGGTGTTCAACACAGATCCAGACAAGCTAGGCCTAGAGGTAGTATATGATGTCGCCCACAATATTGCCAAGATAGAGGAGCACGAAGTCCAGGGGAGGAGGGTGAAGCTGGTTGTCCACAGGAAAGGCGCCACTAGGGCGTTCCCGCCAGGACACCCCGAGATCCCGGCGGATCATAAGAACATAGGCCAGGTGGTACTGATACCGGGCAGCATGGGGACATACAGCTTCGTAATGGTAGGTGTGCCGACAGGCGCCAGAACCTTCTACTCGGCCCCCCACGGCTCAGGGAGATGGATGTCGAGGCACGCTGCAGTGAGAAGCTTCAGGCCCAGCGAGATCGTGGCACAGCTGTCCAAGCAGGGCATATATATACATGCCCATACGGCGCGCGTCATAGCTGAGGAAGCACCGCAGGCCTACAAGGACAGCGTAAGGGTTGCCGAGACGGCTCATAGGGTAAAGATAGCCAAGCTTGTGGTGAGGCTGAGGCCAATAGGTGTGGCTAAGGGCTGAGCAAGAAGCCGGACACGCCGGAGATTGCTAGAGCTAGGCCTTTTTTCATCGGCGAAAACGTTTCCCCCTCTATCCGCCCCATGATGAACGTATTGATTAGGAGCGGAACCACCACGAGTGCAGCCAAAGGCCAGCTTGCTACAACCTCCATGCTGGGCGCAAGCATGGGTAGAAAACTGGCAGCCGTAGTACCTGCTGGCAGGAGCATGCTTGAGATCTTTCTAGCAACATAGAGCAGAACTGGCGGGTATGCGAACATAACTGTTTCGTAGGGTTTGACCCTGCTCCTCGCCTTCCCAGTAGCGTAGGTTGCTGTGGTCAGGAAGCCGTTTACGAGATCAAAGATTTCAGGTGGCGTATACGTAGAGCCCAGGTGGGCTAGGAGGGTTAAAAGATATCTTAGGTTGTCGTCCAGGGTCTCGTGCGAAGAACCGAGCGCCTCCGGCGACACGGGTATGGCTGATAGGATTTCCTTAGTCTCGCTACTTAGGGATGGGTCGCCCCGAACCATCTCTATGGCCCTCTCTAGAGGGTAGCCCAGCCGGACATAGTCGGCGATCTCGTTAAAGGCTGCCATCAGCTCGGAACGCACACGTAGGGCTCTTCTACGCACCGATAACTCCAGGTATATGCCGTGTGCCACGAGGGGCGCCGAGCATACAGTCAGCGCCAGCCACAAATTCATGGCCCGCCAGGCCAGCATGAAGAGGGCGAGGGAGGCGGTGTAGGAAGCTACATATATCGGGCTCGTACGGGCTGGAAGCCTGAGGCCCGGCTCCTCGGAATGAATATACATGAGAAGTGCGGAGCCGAGCAGCGGGGACATGAAGAAGCTGAAGAGCAGGAGAGGAGCCGTTGCCGAGGAGAGCAAAGCGTAGAGAAGCAGGAGGAATGAGCCCAACACATATATCATAAGGTACGCCTCCTCAGCCTCGACCAGGAGAGTTGAGAACCTGTTCCACGAGTCTTCAAGCCTCCTAGAATAGTAGTGGGCCAAGTTCTTCAGGTATACGTGTGGTTGCCCGCCGCTTCTCAGCAGACCTGCATAGCTTCTAAGAATTTGGGCGAATTCCTTGGAGGGTGTCTGATGGGAAAGCTGGTACAATGCGTCGACCGGGTCATGGATCACCAGGAGCAGCTGCTCTAGAATCTCTGCCTGCCTAGACATGTGCTTGAATACAGCAGAACCCCGAGCCATGAGCAAAGACTTGTGGAGGGGGATTCCGGAGGAGTGAAGTGAGGCTGCATAGACGACGAAATAGGGTATCTCCCGCTCTATCCCCCTTCGCTCGGAGTCTATTTTAAGGAACCTGTAAATCCTAGGCCCCGCCACCAGGCCTAGAACAGCGGTTATTCCTGCTAGGAGATGCACGGGGTTACGCGTAGAAATAGCTATTATCGCGAGTAAGCCCGCCAGGAACGCTAGGAGAACACTTGGTTTGGCGGGGCACCTCAATGTTTCCTCCCCGCGTAGAATCGTGCCACAGCTTTAGCGATGTCTAGATAGGATGGGGATCCACCTCGGGCAAGGGCTGTGAGAAACAGCTCTCGTCTACCCAGCTCGGCTACTATCTCCTCCACGCCCCACCCATAGAGCCTGGCTACTTGTTTGAGCCTGTAGCTCCGCTCCACAACCTCGCGGGCGTCGGATGGCATATGCTGGTCGGTCTCAGGATTCCAGGCAAAGACCGTCTTTGCACCGCTGGGCGGCACCAACTCTGCTATCTCGACCAGGCGTCGAACGGTGTTTCCCCTCTTTGAACGAACCCTCCGCATAACCAGAATAGCCCATATCAGCGAGAGGAACGCCTCGCCCAGACTTATGGGAGGTGAGGATAGCCTAACAAGCGTAGATTCAACGCCGTCGGCGTGGAAAGTACAGTTATGTGTTATTATAGAGGAGCCGTGCACGAATAGATGGGTTCCCTCCACCTCGAGGTCATATGCAGGTTCCTCCCTCTCCGATATGGACATCCTTACAGCCATGATAGGGTCTAAAAGGTAGGTGGAGCTGCGTCTAGAGCCGCGAACTACTCTAAGCTTTGTCAGGGCTCCATCGCTCACCACCACGGAGTCCACGCCTATAGCCTTCAAGGCATAGTGGGCCAAATAGGCGAGATGCTCGTTGTCAAATACGTATGTGTCCATGCTTCTTCTCTGAGCGGAGTCTAGCAGCCCTTCCACCAGGCCTTCAGCGAAACTGGGCTCTGCTTGTAGTAGGGTATCCAGGCCATCTATGCCTCGAGTTCCGCCGTTTACTAGTCTAAACGCTAGCTTGTATCCGCCGTCCCTAAGTGCTGCATTGGCCCGGATGCTCCGTCTCACGCCTCCCCTGGGTAGCTGCCCCAGCACTAGTATCCTATCTCCCGGCTTGAGTCTATATGCGGGCTTCACAACAATACTGCCGCGGGAGTTAACTATAGGGGTGGGGTGGTCGGGTGTGACCTTGAACATGCGGCCAGCCAATGTTCTGACTTCCACCCAGCCAGTGGTGCGGACCTTCACATATCTGCGGATCCTCCTCCACACAGGCTTCCGAGAATGGGGGTCAAATGAAAGCACCTCGGCATCGCAACCGTATCTTAGGCTTAGGCAACGATCAACAAGCTCCCCTATCTTTACCAGGCGTGCCCTCCCCGCTACTCTAACCATGATTCTCTCCGAGTAGTCTAGACACATGGAGCCTTGGCCCGTCGCGGCAGCCTGGGCTAGCATCCTTGCCTCCTCGCCTCTAACCTCGCCTATAATTATGTAGTCTGAACGTCTCCGAAGGGCAAATTTTGCTAGGGTTAGGAGGTCCACGTTAGCTGCGGTTTCGGAGAAATACGTGTAGCGCGTAACGAGGGGGTCCCAGTGGGTGTGTGGCAGGTTAAGTTCTGGCGTGTCCTCTAGGGTAACTATTCTCTGGTCGGGCGGGATGAGTGTGGCGAGAGCCTGCAACATGCTTGTCTTGCCGCTGGCCATCCCACCCACTATCAGGAGGAATGCCTTGGCTTCAACAAGCATCCAGAGGTAAGCTGCCTCTAGGGGGGACAACGTGTTGTTCTTCAGGAGGTCTACTATAGTTAGGGGCTTCTCAGGGTACTTTCTTACCACGATGCTGCTCCCCCTCCGCGAGACCTCGCGCGAGAAGGTGAGCGCCACCCTGTGTCCCTCCTCGGTGAGGCCTTCCGCGAAGGGCATTGCCACGCTTAGATGCTTGCCAGCCTTTCTAGCGATGGAGAGTGTTAGGGAGTCGAGCTCATCTTCGTTAAGGATTATGTTGGTGTCCATCCAGCCGTCGCTGTAGAGCCTATGGTAAACAGCTACAGGGATCCCCGGCGCCTCAACAGCAACCTCTTCTATCAAGCCGTCTTTTAGTAGGGGGTAGAGGGGCCCGTAGCCGCTCAGGCTTCTCTGCAAATAATAGTTTAGTATGGGATACTCCCTTTGTGTCACCTCCACAATTTCAGGGTGCCTGGAGGCCAGCTGCTCCACCAGGTGCTCTGCCCCATCGCTGAGTCTGAGTTTCCCAAGGGCTACTTCTGAGAGCAGCTCCTCTAAGGGCTGTATAAGCTCTGTTGGGAGCTCAGGCTCGTCGATGAAGTAATAGTATCTTCCAACCTCGTTGGAGTAGAGGATGTGGACCTCGACCGGGCCCACATTGTATCGGTGAACTACTCTTAGTTCAGACTCGTCGCAGCAATGGTAGCGTTTCAGGCCTAGGGTTAGCCACTGCTTCACTATTGCTGGCACCCTTTTCTTGTGCTTCAACCTTTACCACCCGGTGAAGACTGGTTAGAAAGAAAAGAAGGAATGATTTGGAGACTGCACACTGGCTGCCTCTAGGCGTTAACCCGAAACCGAGAGCTTCACGGGGTCAGTGGAGGCTTTGCTTCCTCCTACCCCGTAGTTCAATATGGCTATGTATTCCAGGGTTGGGTCTAGTGGGCTATTCGCCACCACGTTACCCGAGTAGCTCTCGCCAGCAGGTACAGTTACTCCCTGGATCGAGATGTTTGCCACTGACCCGTTGCTTGAGTACACCTCTATGCTGATCAAGGTTACGTCTTTCGACCCCGTGTTCCATACCTGGTAGTGTATAATGCTGTTAGTCCCCACAACTACGGCCTTGGCTGTGAAGGCAACGGTATTGACGTTGCTCACGCCTCCCATAGTTTTGTAGAAGTAGTTGTAAAGCACTAGGCCGCCTACGACCGCTATTGATATCAAAATCCCCGTGGCGACCAGGGGGGACAGAGCCCGCCTCTCCCTCAATAGTTTTCACCGTTCCAACAATATAGTGTTGAGGGCCCTATGGGTGTTTAAATATGGAAAAATTTTTAGTAAAACTGGCGCATCATGCCGGCTGTATACCTTAAGGAGGGTGCTAGAAGGCTTGTTGAGGCAGGGTTCCTAACAATATATTCCAAATGGGTAGACTATACGGTTGGAGCCGTGAGAGGAGGTTTTGCCGATATTTATCTGGGAGATGAGTGTATAGGTTCGGGTTTCTACGAGGATATAGGCGCTGTAGGTGTACGGATCCTGAGCAATGAGTGCGGAGTAGACCCCAGGGAAACAATACATGGTGCGCTCGACAGGGCGTTGAGGCTTAGAAGGCTCTTAGCGCCCTGGGACTCTTACCGGCTCGTTAACGCTGAGGGCGACTTCCTCCCCGGCCTAGTCATCGATGTTTACAGCGATGTAGTGGTGGTACAGACTAGTAGCTTGGGCTTCGACAGGCACCTGGACATAGTGGTTGACTGGGTTACAGAACACCTAAGTCCTCGACTGGTTTTCCTGAAAAATGATCAGAGGTCCCGGAGAGAGGCAGGGCTTCCGGTGGAGAGACGCGTGCTTAAAGGGAGGGGGCCGGCTGAGGCCAGGATCCGTGAAGGCCAGGCTAAATTCTGGGTCGACGTGGAGCACGGCCAGAAAACAGGGTTCTTCCTTGACCAGAGGATAAATAGGCTAAAACTCGGCAAACTTGTGTGGAGCGGCGCCAGCATCCTTGACCTCTACAGCTATACGGGCGGCTTTGCGATCCATGCTTTACTGGCGGGAGCCGAGAAAGCCGTGCTTGTGGAAGAGTCGCCCGTTGCCGTCAAGGCTGCGGAAAAGAACCTTGCTATAAACGGTGTGAGGGATAAGGCTAAGATAGTTGTGGGGCGGGTCGAGGATTTTCTCAGAAGAGAACTCGAAAAGTACGACATAGTGGTGGCTGACCCGCCAGCCCTCATACCTGGTAGGGAGCATAGAGGCTCAGGCATCAATGCGTATCGTAGGTTATACGAGGCCGCTGCCCGCCACGTTAAGCCTGGGGGACTGCTGGTTGCATCCTCGTGCAGCTACTTCCTGAGGCAGGACGAGTTTCTGCAGCTGTTGGGCCGGGCGGTGCGGAGCGCGGGGCGGGAAGCCACCGTTATCTGGATGCACGGGGCCAGCCCGGATCATGTCAGCAGACCCCAAGACGACTTTCTACGGTACCTGAAGGTCGTAATTATGCGCTTAGAATAGCGTTGGAAGGGTACTCAGACTCCAGCAGCTACTTAGAGCAGGCTCTGCAAGGCGAAAACTAGTTTACATGCTGCAACTCTCAGGGCTTTGGAGGTGGCATACTTGGCTGGAGGAGAGTATAGGAGGGTTGCCGATGTCAGGGTCTCGCCGGACATGAGTATAGTGGACCTAATAGATGCCTACAGGAAAATACATGGCTTCATGGCGGGCCATTTGGCGGAAGCGGTGGATGTTCTACGTGAAGGTATGAGCGCCGAACTCCGGTTTCTCTCATTCACTGGGAACCTCGTATCTACCGGTCTTAGAGGCGTGCTGGCGCAGGCTATACGGGAGGGCCTCTTCAACGTAGTTATAACTACCTGCGGTGCTGTGGACCACGATATTGCAAGGAGCTTTGGAGGAGAATATTATAGGGGGTTCTTTGAAGCTGACGATTCCGAGCTCCATGAGAGAGGTGTACATAGGCTAGGAAACGTATTCATACCTATCGACAGCTATGGGCCCCTGATAGAGAGAGTAGTCTTTAACGTGCTGGACGAGTTGGCGGGGAACAAGAAGCAATGGGGGGTTAGGGAGCTTCTCTGGGAGTTTGGCAAGAGGATAAAAGATGAGAATTCCATTCTACGGGCCGCCTACGAGGCTGGGGTGCCGGTCTATGTGCCTGGCATAGTTGATGGGAGCTTCGGCACCGCCGTCTTCATGCACTCGCAGTCAAGCGGCGTTAAGCTAGACCTACTGGCAGACATGAAGGAGCTGGCGGACCTCGTGTTCTCCGCTAAAACCTCAGCAGCCCTCATAGTGGGAGGTGGGATAAGCAAGCATCACACTATTTGGTGGAACCAGTTCAAGGGAGGGCTCGACTACGTTGTCTATGTCACTACTGCCGTGGAGTACGATGGAAGCCTTAGCGGAGCCCATCCCAGGGAGGCCATTTCGTGGGGCAAGGTAAAGGCAGGCTCTAGAAGGGTCGTGGTCTACGCTGACGCCACGCTGGTCGTTCCAGTCTTGATAGCGGGTCTACTAGCATAATATTTTCGGCCAACCGCTGTAAATTGATGGGACGAAAATATATTAGTGCGTGGCTGATAAACCTGCGTGGTTTAAAGGGTAACCGGATCTAAACAAGTGTTTTAGGAGGAGAGTAGCCATGCCTAGCGGTGCGGCAGTGCCCGAGACGTTTAAGAGTCTAAGCGCCGCGGAGTTCTTCTACAGAAACAGAGAGATAGCTGGCTTTGCCAACCCTACAAGGGCCCTCTACCAGACGGTTAGGGAGCTGGTGGAGAACGCCCTCGACGCCACGGACACCCACGGCATACTTCCCATAATTAAGCTCTATATCGAAAGGTCGAAGGATAACCCCAACCACTACATAGTCACTGTGGAGGATAACGGTGTAGGCATACCGCCCCAGTACGTGCCAAGAGCATTTGGCCAGGTCCTCTTCAGCTCCAAGTACGTGCTCAGGCAGACCAGAGGCATGTACGGTTTAGGCGCCAAGATGGCCATACTCTACGGCCAGATAACTACAGGCAAACCGGTTGAAGTGATAACCTCTCCCGTAGTCTCGGGCAGGATATACTATTTCAAGCTTAACATAGACATTAAGCAGAACAAGCCCCTAATCCTCGAGCAGAAGAGCTGGAGGAAGAATAGTAGGTGGCATGGAACCATAGTTAGCATCACTGTTGAGGGCGACTGGTCCAGGGCGAGACAATATATCTACGACTATATCGAGAAGACCGCTGTTGCCGCACCCTACGCAGAGCTTGTCTTCAGAGACCCCGACGGCAAGGTGACAAGGTACCTCAGGGC
>JALURJ010000305.1 GCA_027016915.1 Desulfurococcales archaeon
GGTCCTGGCGAACCTAATGTCGGCCGTAGCGTTCAGGCTCAACCTACAGACCCAGCGAGACCAGGACATATACACCATAGTCTACCAGCTCGGCAAAGACCCCGAAAGGTTCGGGAACGAGTACGCCAGGTTCCTTGAGCGCCTCCCAATAGGCTACGCCGCCACGATAAAGAAAAGAGTAAAAGAGTTCTTCAAGGCCGAGCCAATACTAGTGAGATTCGACCTCTTCGAGCCGCCGGAGGTCGGTGACGGGGAAATAGCGCGCTTAGTCTCGGCCTAGATGTGGACGTGGCTCCGCTGCTCGCAGCGAAGACCCGCCGGCAACTCGCCGTATAGATTTTTGGCCTCCTCGGAGAGCTTGTCAAAGAGCTCGTCGGCGAAAAGGACGGCGGAGCCCTGCCTGAGCAACCCCTCGGCTATTTTCTTCAGCTCCCCGGCTACCTTCCTGATCCTTTCTTCCATATCCCGCTCTACGAGAAGATCAACCTTTATGCTCTCTAACTGAGCCTGCAAAGCCCGCAGTTTCCTGCGGGCTTCAACTACCGATATGTGGCCGCTACGCAGGCGCGAGAGAAGTCGAATGAGCTCGCCACCTATATAACTGAGCTCGGCATTTGGGCCGAAAATCCCGCTGAGCGCGGCCGTCTCGGACAGCAGAAACAGTATTTCCGACTCCAGTTCTGCCCTCTCCCACACAGCCAATCACCAGAATAGATGCGTGAAGCACACATATATACCGCATCCGTGGTGGAACAATGTTCTACCCGGCTTTTATTGGTGGAATGGTATTCTACCGTGGAGTCTAGGTATGCTTCGGTCAAGCTACTAACCAGCGTGAAGGAGAGGCTGGAGGCCTACGCGAGGCCCCGTGGGCTCACCTTGTCTGCAGCGATAGATAGGCTGCTCGTTGAGGAAGGCTTGAAGGTGCTTCTCGAGAGACAGCTCGGAGAACTCAGGGAGATCAGGAGGCTCCTCGAGGAACAGAATAGGGAACTCAGAGCGATAAGATTAGTTCTAGAAGGGGGGAAGGATGAGGTATCCGGTAAAGAGGAGAGCTTTTCCAGAAAAGATGCCGATATACCTAGCTTTGTCGCCGGGAATCCTTGGCTCGAAGTGCTGTCCAGGAGAGGAGGGCCTTGATCTGGAGGAGGAAGGACTTAGAGGCTAGGCTGGAGGAGCTAGAGGCTCTCGTTGTCCAGCAGAGAGAACTCTTAGAAAAGCTACGGGAAGAAAACAGGGAACTGAAGGAGGTCCTGGCTGACGCTGAAAGGAGGCTTCATAGCCTAGCAAAGATATTCTTCCCTACCCTGTACGCTGGAAGGAGACCGGAGAACCTGGGAGATCTTGTTTCATTACTTGCTGACGGACTAGATGAGTGGCGGACAAGGCTGGCCGAGGCGCCTCGGGCTGAGGGAGGTGTCGCCGAGGCCTCGGCGACAAAAGTTGAGGCCAGTGTTAAGGTTGATCCTCAGAGGATCCGTGCCAGGCTCAACAGGCTGGACGAGGAGGAGAGGCGTGTCCTCGGGGCTGTATTGAAGGGCTACTGTACCGTGAGGGCTGTGTCAAAGGAGTTGGGGCTTGGCTTGGTCAAGGCTGGAAAGCTGCTTGCCGGCCTGCAGAGGTCTGGTTTTCTGGACGTGCTCAGGGTTAAGACTCCGCGGGACTCTAGGGGCTTTGATGTCTATTTTCCGTCGCCACACGGAGAAGCTGCTGCCGAAGTTCTTTTCGGCAAGCCCTGGGGCCTTTTGCACAGCGAGGAACTCAAAGAAAAGAAGCTCTACATGGACAACGAGCAGTTGATCAAAGAAGCCGAGATCCGGCTGAAGCATGCAGGCTACGAGAAGGTGATTACTGAGTTCCAGGATCCCGGGGAGTGCACCTTCCGGTTCTCTGGGGGTAGCCACAGGGCGGACCTGGCTGTCTATGCTATCGACACAAGTGGTAGAGAGGTGAAGGTGCTAGTCGAGTGTGAGAGCATGAGCAACCCTCTCTATCAGGTGGAGAAGATGCTGGACGCCTACCGCGAGGCCTTCGGGAAGATCTACGTGGTCGTGTCCTCTGGGCTCGCGAAGATGATGATGGTTCAGAGAGTGTGTTACTGGGCTTGGAGGAGGAGGGAGCCGGAGGGCTTTGCCTTCGAGGCCAGGGTCGAGGCTATAGATAGGCTGACTAGGCTGGGGTACATGCCCCGGTACGTGGTGGTCAGGCCTCCTGCTAGGTAGGGGATACAGCATATCCCAAACCCGTATCCCAGGGTCTTTCTAGGTATATACGTGTCAGTGTCGTTGGGATATGGCCTTGGGATAGTTTTACGGGTTGTTTCTCTAGGGGTTTGGGATATCCCCTGGCCGCTTTTTAAGAGGTATCCCAGTCTGCTTGGGGATATGCCTGCGAAGAGGTCTAGGTGGGTTAAGACCAAGCTCCCCGAGCCACTGTACAGGAGGGTGGAGGAGTACGCTAGCCGTCACGGGCTGAGCATATACACCGCGGTTAGGAGGCTTATCGAGGAGGGTCTTA
>JALURJ010000306.1 GCA_027016915.1 Desulfurococcales archaeon
AGAGGTACGGCGAGGACCTCGAGGAGGCGCTGAGCCACCTGCTCTACACCGCCTCCCTCCTCCACGAGTCGAGGAGCGAGAGGAGCCAGGCCCTCGACAACAGGCTCAAGGCCAGCGTGGTGATAAAGCCCAAGCCCACCCCCAAGGTCATAGCCCAGATCCAGCGGTGGATGGAGCACCCCGAGAGGTACGACATAGAAGGCATAGACGTGTTCCCCGGCTCCCTGTCCAGGAGGAGGCGAAGACACCGGAGATCCAGGGGGAGGCGGCGCCGGTAGCCCCGGCTCCGCATATTCTAGACAGGTGGAAGTGTGCGGCTGAGGGCCCTTCTCCTAGTATCGGTAGTTCTAGCTGTTGTTCTTGCCGGAAGCTTTGCGCACCTCGCCACGGCGAGGATTGAGCCTGGAACTGGGGTGCCTCCGCTGGCCACCATTAAGGATAGGGTGCAGAAGGCTTACAACTATATTCTGAGGCTGAAGAGGAGCTTCGGCGGCATCCTGGCGGGGTATGGGGTTGTCTCGAGTTATCCTGCTGTCCCGGTGTCTGTCTATGACCCCTACTATGGCTGGTGGGTTCCGGGCCTCAAGCTCTACCAGGGAACCGGGTACAGGCTGGAGGCGGACGTCAGTAGCCTGGGTGTTGTAGCGGCATCCACTTATACGGAGTATAAGTTCGTTATTGCGTTGCAGTACGTGGTGGTGACCACCAGCGGCACGTACACTGAGACGAAGGCCAAGATCTACGTCACTGAGCATAGGGAGCCGGGTAACGACTATGTTGTGCTCACTGTTGCGGACTCGGTCATTGATGGGCATGGAGCCGAGATCTACCTGGCTGGCCGGTACGTGGGAACCGTGGTTAATGGTGCCTACTATGTTGTCCAGCTCGCCGACGGCGAGACCCTGCCCTCCATGAGGACAGCGTTCAGGCATGAGGACGTGTTCGGCTCCATGGTTTTCAAGGCACTCGGCAGCACTGCTCTGAGCGATGTCGACACCCTTAGTGACACTATACAGGACGATATTCTTGGCTTCCATGATTTCGACATTTATAGCACCATGCTCTCAGGAATCGGGGATACTGGCTATGTGGGTGAGCCTGCTCCTGAGCATTTCTATGACGGGGTCTGGTGGGACGGGGTTCTAGGATATGATATAATTTGGGATTGGTTTGCGAGCTACAATCTGGTTGCGGGCCCCTATCCGGTGTACCCGTATAAGAGCAAGATTGCTGCCTATGCCGAGGAGACGGGTCTTAATGGAGGCCTTGCATACATTATGGGTTCTTCGGCGAGAAGTGACCCGCTCTACTTTGGCTGGTGGGGCCTCTACTATGCTCACATAGGCGATTGGAATAGCGCTATAGATCTCTGGAACCAGTACTTCGTTAACCGCTGGGATGGCGCGGGTGTCAGCGCCTGTCCGAACCCGCTCGATCCTGCTACCTGTATAAGTGATACCTATAGCACCGTCAGGCTGGCGGTGGGCCTGGCTCTGGGCAGCATCCTTGCCAGGCATGGGTGGATCTCCTGGGACATTGTCGATGAGATGGCCTACGTCCTAGTCTACCATCTCCAGTGGGGCGACTGGGGCTACTACACACCCGATAAGGGTGCAACCGTGAAGCACATCTACAAACCCGACCATAGGGGCGGCTTCATGGTGGCCTACGTCAAGGACTCGAGTGGGCGCTTCGTGTTTGCGGAGTTCAGGTCAGGCTACCTAGAGGAGATTTCCGACACAGTGCTGTCGGCCACTAGAATGGACCCTGAGTATGGTGGGCCTATACCAACCAACGCCGAGACCACCATTATTGCTATGGCTGCACTGATGCAGTACGCTTACGGTAGGTATGGGGTTCCACCGGCACAGCTTCTTGGCTGAGCTTCGGCTTTAAACTAATTCTTTTTTGCCTGTTTCCACAAAGTATTAGTGGTGGGCTGTTGCACGGAGCTGGGATCCCCCGGAGGTTCTTGGTGAAAGGTGCGGCTCTAGCTGTGGGTGCCGGGACTATTTTGGGCGTCGCTGCTCTGTGTGTGCTTGCCTTGGTGTCTGTGGGGTTTGGGTCTCTCCTTGTCTCTGGGGGGCCTGGTAATCGGCTTGTTGCAGCTGTTTTCTTCGCTCCTGTGGTGTGGCTTGTTGCGTTCATTATACTTGTTGCAATGTATTGGTGGGCTTTCGGGCTTGTGGTGGCCGCCGAGACCGTGGTTGCCTATTGGCTTTCCCGGGGGGATGTTGACAGGGTCTCCAGGATCGGCCTCCGCCTCGGGGCTTTGGGAGTCTTCCTCTTGGGTGTGGTGTTCGGCACCCTGTGGAGGGGCGAGATCCTGGGCCTGTTCACGGGGTAGCCTCGGGGAGGGGTGGCTCGTGCCTCGGAGGCCTGTTGTCTGGAACTCTCTCTTCGGCCTGGTGGCCGGGCTTGCGGCAGGGCTGGTTGTGTGGAACCTGGTTGGGGTGTTTGGGGGGTTGGGCTTGGCTTTGCTCGGCGGGCTTCTCTTTGGCCTGCCGTTCC
>JALURJ010000307.1 GCA_027016915.1 Desulfurococcales archaeon
TCCGTGGACCGCAGCGTCTCGTGCATATTGTGGGTTCATGTGCTCCAAGTCGCTCCTCACAGCGTAGTAGTAGTTGGCCAGAAAATGGAGCACTAGGAACGAGACGGCGTCGCGGGTAGTATTGTCCTCTATAGCGGCGTTTGCAGCTTCGACATACCTATCCAGCACCTTCTCCAGATGCCTGTAGATCGTAGTATTGACCCGTTTTGTCGTCCAAACCCTGCAGTAGCCAGCCTCCATGGCATTGAATATGGTCTGGTTTATCTCGAAATACAGCCTGATATCGCCGAACATGTGTTCACCTATAAGCTTGGCGGGTCCGAGAAGCACCATTCGGTGCGTCGGGGGCGGTGGTGCCTGTTGGCTTACCTTCCTCCAAAATATCTTGCCCAGAGACCAGCCGGCCAGTATGGCGATGAAAACCCCCACCACTAGTATAATTAGAGGGATAGCGGAGAGGCGGGCGAGGAGACGGGAACTCAAGTAGGTGCCACCCCGCAAGGGATAGCTCTTCCCAGGCTTCCTTCAGCTTGTTTTCCTTATCTTTTTGTGTTGAGCGGATACAAATATTTATAATACTTGTTCGGCGCCTCTCACGCTATTAGGGCGACCCTAGTCTCAGCTAGGCCCGCCTAACCCCCTAGCCGGGGCTGGTGTGTAGGGGTTCGGCGCCCCTGCAGCGCCTTGGAGAAGGCGCGGCTACCGTGGTTGATTGTATGCTCCAGAACTCTGGAATATTGGGAAAACTAGTTGACTTGGGCTGCTGCCCTTTTCTTCCGCCAGTATAACCATAGGGTCTTCTTCCTGCGCTCCTCGTAGGCCTTAGCCTCCTCGAGCGCTCCGGGCATCTCCGGCAACGCGTATCTGTTGCCGGGGAGCTCCAGTATGAGTCCCTTGTCCAGCAGCTTGTAGAGGGCCCTTCTGAGCCTGTCTTCGCCGGCTATGCCGCTGAAGGTCTCTCTGAGCTCTTGCCAGTCCATGGGTCTGCCCTTCTCCCTTAGAACATCTACCACTAGCTTCTGCAACTCGTCGTCGTGGGGCGCCATCATCACCACGACGTCCTCGTCCTCGTATAGTACTTTTAGCTTCATGCGTTTCCCACCCTATAGATAATATTCGCAGGTTATGTTTATAAATATTTCCTTAATCAATCATACCTACCTCCGATACATAAGCCTCCTACACAATGTTTTAATGCTGATTTTTATCGTAATCCGAAACGTAAACCATATTTAACAGTGTTTACCCATCCCACAAGAAACCCTCCTACTAACAATATAATATCGTTAAAAAGGATCATGTACCAATAAGGTGTGAGATGAATCATAATGACTGACCCCCTTCTAGGCTCCCCAGGCAGCACCGTAGTGCTCCTCGGAAACGAAGCTATAGCTAGGGGGGCTATAGAGGCCGGAGTGGGGTGGGCCTCAGCCTACCCTGGAACACCGTCAACGGAGATCATCGAGGCACTGCATAGAGCCGCGAGACAGCTGGGCATCCACGTGGAGTGGAGCACCAACGAGAAGGTCGCCTTCGAGGCGGCGTACGCGGCGGCGATGGCTGGTGTGAGGAGTATCACGGCCATGAAGCACGTGGGTGTGAACGTTGCGGCAGACCCCCTTATGACATCGGCCTACACCGGCGTTGAGGAGGGCTTCGTCATAGTGACGGCCGACGATCCGGGGATGTGGAGTAGTCAGAACGAGCAGGACAACAGGTGGTATGGGCTTCACGCCTTCATACCCGTGTTCGAGCCCTACTCGCCGGCCGAGGCCAAGGATCTCGCAAGGGAAGTGTTCGACTTCAGCAGCAGAATGGGGCACCCCGCCTTCCTGAGAACAACGACAAGGGTCTCCCACACCAGGGGCCCAGTGGTTCTGGGGGAACCTAGGGAGCCCCGGACCACGGGGTCCTTTAAGAGGCAGCCTGAGCGCTGGACCATAGTCCCGGCCCACGCCAGGGTTCTGAGGAGGAGGATGCTGGAGCGCTGGGAGAGGATAGGAGAGGAGGTGGAGAGGTTCCCCTACAACAGGTTGGAGAAGCATGGCACCGACACGGCCATCATAGCGCCCGGCATAGCCTACGGCTATGTCGTCGACGCGCTCGAAGAGCTAGGGGTCAGGGACCAAGTAACCGTTCTGAAGCTGGCCACCACCGTGCCAGCCCCCCGGAAGCTTATCCTGGACGTGCTTGCCAGCCACAAGCGTGTGCTGGTGGTGGAGGAGCTGGAACCCATAATCGAGTGGGAGGCCAAGAGACTCGCCTACGAGGAGAGGCTCGACACGGAGATACATGGGAAAGACTACGTGCCCAGGGTTGGGGAACTCACCCTCCACCGCGTAGCCGTGGCGATCTCCGAGTACCTGGGCCTAGGCGGGGTCCCCTGGAGCCCCCTAGACTACAAGCCCAGGGTCAAGCCCCCGCCCAGGCCTCCAACCCTATGCCCCGGCTGCCCACATAGAGGTCTCTTCTACGCGTTAAGGAGGGCAGTCAACAAGGCTGGCGT
>JALURJ010000308.1 GCA_027016915.1 Desulfurococcales archaeon
TTCCTATAGATGTGGCCTCCTCGGGGCCAGCCTCCACGGGGAGGCCTGTGAAGTCGGCTGTAAGTTGGTTCAGCAGCCAGTTCCTGGAGCCTCCGCCGAATATGTTTATCCTCTCAAGCCTCCGCCCAGTGAGGCGCATTGCCTGCTCGAACACTAACCTATACTTTAGGGCCAGGCTCTCGAACACCAACCTGATAAGCCCGCCTACACCGCTGGGCTTTTCCTGCCCGGTCTCTTCCAGATACCTCATTATTTCTTCGATCATGTTCAAGGGAGCTATGAACCTCGGGTCGTCTGGGTCTATGAAGGCCTTGAAGGGCTCGGCCTCTGCAGCCATCTTGGTGAGCTCCCCGTAGCTGTATTCCTTCCCCTCCTTCTCCCTCAGTATCCTCCTGATCTCCTGGACGAACCACATGCCCTGGATGTTCCTCAGGAAGGTTATGGTGTCGAAGGCTCCGCCCTCGTTGGTGAAGTTGTACTCCAGGGCTTGGGTGTTTATCAGCGGTCTGTCAAGCTCCACGCCTACGAGGCTCCACGTGCCGGAGCTCACGTAGCCCGTGGCCCTGTCTATGGGGGCGGCAGCTATGGCTGAGGCTGTATCGTGGGTCGCCGGGGCCACAACCTCTATGTCCTTCGGGACACCAAGCTCCTCCGCCAGTATCGGCAGTATCTTTCCGAGCTTGGTGGCGGGCTTAACCACCCTGGGGAACATGTGGGTAGGTATCCCGAGCTCCTCCAGTATGTCGAAGCACCAGGAGCCGTCGCGCGGGTCTAGAAACTGGGTCGTGGTGGCCTCAGTGTACTCGGCGACCCTGGCCCCCGAGAGCCAGTAGTTGAACAGGTCCGGTATCATGAGGAAGAGGCTTGCCGCCTTTAGCTGGGACGAGTCGTTCTTCGCCAGCGAGTAGAGCTGGTAGAGCGTGTTTATCTCTATGAACTGTATCCCGGTCCTCTCATAGATCCTTTCCCGGGGAATGATCTTCAGCACCTCCTCCATGAGGCCCCTGGTCCTCGGGTCCCTGTAGGTGTGGGGGTTTCCCAGGAGCTCACCCCTATTGTCGAGGAGAGCGAAGTCTATCCCCCAGGTGTCGACACCTATGGATATGAGCTTCCCCGCATACTCCTTGTATGCAAGCTTTATCCCTGTCTTAACCTCGCCCCATATCCTAAGCACGTCCCAGTATAGGTGCTCACCCACACGTACCGGGCCGTTGGGGAACCTGTAGAGCTCCTTTATCTCCAGACGCATGTTCTTGAGGTCCAGCTCGCCGACCATGGCCCTACCGTTGCTCGCACCCAGGTCGAAGGCCAGAAAAACCGCTTTCTCCAAGACCCTTCACCCCATGCGCCTGGTTGGGTGTGCTCCATGATCCTAGTGTTTTTGGTTAGGATATGTGTTACCATCCCGCCCGGCGGCTCACGGCTGGGGCGGTAAAAACCTCTCGACAAGCTTCAATATCCCGAGCTCCTCCAACACCTCCCTCCTCGGGATGCCGTTGGAGTCCCAGCCCATGTATTCATAGTACTCGTCGAGCATGGGTTCCAGCTCCACGACCTGCCCCTTGGCCCCTCCCTCCTTTAGGGGCTCCTTGAGGAATCTTTCAGGAAGCGTGTCGTCCTTCCTCGTTATCCCATTGGCAACGTTGAACATCCTCTGAAGGTTATAGATCCTCCTGCCAGCCTCCAACAGCTGGTCCAGGTTCTTCTTCCTCCCAGTGATCAGCGAGTAGAGGCCCGCTAGGTGTGTTGGGGGTATGTCGATGAACTTGCATATGGCTAGGGACTCGAGCACCGTGAACCATATCTCCCTTATGCCGACGACCCAGCCCTTGCCCTTGACCTCGAAGCGGTCAAGCCTATCATAGATCTTGAGGTCGTACGCCCTCTCCCCCTGCTCGATCCTGAACACGTAGCCCTGGAGGTGGCAGGCACCCCTATTGGAGGTGGCGTACTGGAGGCCCATGCCCTTGAACGCCCTGGGGTCGTGCATCGGCACCTCGAGGCCCTTGACATGCATACAGTACTTCTCGGTCCCCCTACCTATGAGCTTGGAGGCGAGGCGGCACCCCTCGCCAAGTATCTTGCCGAACCCTTCCCTCCTACCTATCAGCTCGATCAGCTTCAGCAGGAGCTCCCCGTCGCCCCATTTGAACTCAAGGCCTCCGGTGTCCTCCTTGGTTAGAAGGCCCTTCTCGAAGGACTCCATGGCCCACGCTATCGTCACCCCGGTCGATATAGTGTCTATTCCATACTTGTTACATAGATAGTTGGCCCTGGCTATGAGGAACGGGTCGTCGATCAGGAGGAGGGAGCCCAGAGCCGCAAGGGTCTCGTACTCCGGGGCCCTCCCCTTGACCTCCTCGTCCAGTTCCATGTATTTCCAGCAGTGGATCGGGCAGGCCCAGCACGCTTTGTGCTCCTTGACTATACCGATCCTCCTGAGGTTCTCCCCGGTGAACTTCTTCACGTGGTCCCACACGCCTAGAGTGAAGTTCTTGATCGGCATGTCACCGTACTCGTAGAACTCCTCTATCTCCCCCGGCGTGCCACAGGAGGCGTGGATCTGGTTCGTCGGGGACGAGAGGATTAGGGGTAGGAGCCTGTGGAGGACGCTTCTAACCCTTTTCGGGTCCTTGACACGGACCTCCCCACTACCCCTAACGGCTATTGCTTTCAGGTTCTTGGAGCCCATAACGGCGCCCATCCCGGTCCTCCCAGCGACCCTGGGGCCGTCGGGGAGCACGTCCGCAGCCACTACGGCGTATCTAACCAGCCTCTCGCCAGCAGGCCCTATGGTGGCCACCCTCACCGAGCCTCCCAGCTCCTCCTTCAGCAGAGAGTCGGTACGGTATACGTCGAGGCCCCAGAGGCCCGAGGCGTCGCGCAGCTCGGCCTCGCCGTCGTGCACGTAGAGGTAGACAGGGTCCTTGGCCTTACCCTTGAAGACTATGCCGTCAAACCCCGCCCTTTTTAGCTCCACACCCCAGAACCCTGAGGCGTGCGCCTCGCCCCAAGCAAGCGTTAGGGGTGATTTGGCCGCAACCACGTATCTGCCGCTGCAGGGAACCATGGTGCCCGTCAGGGGGCCTGTCATGAAGACGAGGACGTTCTCAGGGCTGAAGGGGTCGGCGCGCGGGTCCGCCATCTCCTCCACAATGATCTTGGCGGCCAGCCCCACGCCGCCTATGAACATGTCTGCGTCCTCTTCCTCCAGCTCCCTAACCTCAATGGTCTCCCTAGTGAGGTCGACGTGGAGGATCTTTCCAGTATAGCCGTACCACTCCGGCAAGGCTCCCGCCTCACTGGATCCTGTAGAGCTTCATGTAGAGCTCGACGTCCTTCTCAGGAATGGTCGGGGGCTCCTTCCCGAGGGATAGGGCGACGTACTGGGCTATAGCCACCTCTTCGAGGGTTTCGGCAACAGCCTCCGCCTCCACCAGGTTAGCCCCCACGGCAACCACCCCGTGGTTCTGGAGCACCAGGGCCCTGGCACCCTTGGCTATGTGCTCCTCCACCAGCTGGGCGAGCTTGTCGGTGCCGGGGAAGGCGAAGGGGACTATCTCCACCTTCCTCAGAACCATCACGGCCTCGACGGAGACGGGTTTAAGCCCGATCCCGGCAAGGGCCAGGCCCAGGGTGTAGGGGTTATGTGCATGTATTATCGCGTTCACGTCGGGCCTCACGCGGTAGATCGCTGCGTGCATGGGCCACTCTATCGAGGGTCTGAGGAAGCCTTCAAGATAGTTGCCCTCCAGGTCCAGCTTGACCAGGTCATCTGGAGTGACGGCTCCCTTGAACACGCCGCTCGGCGTTATCCAGAAATCCTTGGAGCCCGGAACCCTGGCACTAACGTTTCCCCCGAGAGCCGAGATCAGCCCTCTCTCGTACAGGGACTTCATGACCCTGCAGATCTCCTCCTTGAGCTCGTCCTCAGAAACCAGCGAAAATCCCTCTACGCCCATGGGGCTCTCCCTCGAATATAAGGCACATAGCTAGGTTTAAACCTGTTTCGGGCCAACCCTAATGCCACCCGTTTCTGGTAGGAGGAATTGCAATGTTCATTCATGATAATCTTTAATTACACTGCCCCAAAATTATTCCCTTGACCATTATCCAAAACCCGTCCAAACCCAACACCTAGGTCCGGGGTGTCCGCGCCGTGAAGTTGGCAACCATAGGTATAGCAATGCTCGGGGACGAGAGAAGGAGCGTTATGGAGAGGCTGGAAGGCAAGTGCCTGGAGCAGATGGAGAAGCTCAAAAACATAATCAAGGAGAAGCTCAAGTACTCCGACGGCTCCTCGCCAGAAGTCGTAACGGCTCCCAAGGTCATATCGTCCATACGGGACTCCAAGGAGGTTGGAGCCTACCTGGCCAAGAACAATGTGGGCATACTCGTGATCCTCTACTACATATGGGACTACCCGTACCTCGTGTGGCCCCTGGTAAACATGGTTGGGAAGGACAAACCCATACTGAACGTGTCCAACAACGAGGGCCTATACCCAGGCAACGTCGGCCTCCTAGCGACGGACGGCGCCCTCAGGCAGGCCGGCCTCAGAACCCACAGGATCATCGGCGACCTCGACGACCCGGCCATCCAGGAGAGGATAATCAGGTGGCTCTATGCAGCCGAGGCCTACGCCTCGCTCAGAGGACAGGTCTACGGTATGTTCGGAGGCCACTCTATGGGCATGGAGACAGGGTACTTCCACCTAGTGCCTTTCCAGAAGACCTTCGGGGTATCCGTATACCAGATAGACCAGCTCTGGCTCGCTAAGGAGATGGAGAAGGTGGACGAGGCGGAGGTTGAGAAGGGGTTCAAGTGGCTCAACGAGATGCTGGGCGACAGGATAAAGTATGACGGGAAGATGCTCACACCCGAGAAGCTCAAGCTGCAAATCCGCCTATACCTAGCCATGAGGAAGGTATGCGACGAGTGGGGCTTCGACTTCTGCGGTATAAAGGGCCAGAGGGACTTCACGGAGCACGTGGTCATAACCGACGTAGCCGAGATGCTTATGAACGACCCCTACGACTGGAACGGCCCCAAGGAGCCCATAGTGTGCGCTACCGAGGCCGACTCCCTCGGCGCCCTAACCATGCAGATACTGAAGTACATCAGCGGGGGGCTACCGGTGCTATTCGCCGACGTCAGGCTCTACGTGCCGGAGAAGGACATCTGGATACTCGCCAACTCGGGTAACCACCCAAGCTGGTATGCCTCCATGAGCTTCGACCCCCGCGAGAACTTCAAGAAGGTGACCTTCTGGCCAGCCATAGAGATGTACTTCCCCACTGGAGGGGCCTCCGTCGAGTTCGACGCCGCGCCGGGAGAAATGACCTTCGCCAGGCTCGGCCTGAGGGACGACAAGCTCTACATGGTGATCGTGAGGGGAGAGTCCCTGGAGCTTCCCGAGGATGAGAGCAGGAAGCTTAAGGAGCAGACCAACCCTACGTGGCCCCACATGTACGTCAAGTTCAGGGCCAGCTACGACGAGTTCATCAACGTGTTCCCGGCAAACCACATACACGGCATCCCTGGCGATAGGGTGGAGGAGCTGGTCCGCTTCTGCGAGATCGCAGGCATAAAGCCCATAGTGCTCGGAGAGGACAAGGAGAGGTTCCTGGAACCACTGTGGGAGCAGGTTAAATAAAGACGGTTTTTCCTATCCCCTTTCTCCCTGTTTTAGACGCCCTTAATGTAGCCCAGCGTCAGGCCTCTCACCAAATACCTGTGGAGCAGCGTGACGATAATTATCGGCGGCAGACTAGCCAGGAACGCAACAGCAGAGACCACGCCGTAGAGTATGTCGTGCCCCCCGTAGAACCTCGGTATTAGAATGACGAACGGCGTAACAGCGGTCCTGCTAAGGAAGAGCGCCAGGAGGAACTCGTTCCAGCTGAACATGAATAGAAGGGCGCCGGTAGCGATGATCCCCGGCACCGAGATCGGCAGGATCACTCTGAAGAAGGCGCCCAGCGGCGAGCACCCATCCATCATAGCCGCCTCGTCCAGCGCTTTGGGCACACTGTCGAAGTAGGTCTTCATGAGCCACACCGCTAGGGGGAGGTTGAAGGTTGTGTGGGCCAGTATTATGGCTATGTAGGAGTCGAGGAGCCCAAGCTCCTTGAAGAGTATGAAGAACGCAACAGCGAAGGCTGCGGGAGGGGCGAACCTCTGGGAGAGTATGAAGAACGCCAGGTTCTCGCTGACCCTAAACCTGGAGAAGGCGTAGCCTGCAAGCATGCCGAGGCTCAGGGTTAGCGCCGTGTTGCTCAGCGCAATGATGGCGCTGTCGATTATGCCCTTAAGGCCCTTCATCAGGAAGAGGCCCTCATAGAAGTTTCTCAGCGTTGCGGGCGCCGGTATGAACTTGGGGGGATAAGCGGTCCAATCGATCTCCGGCTTCAGCGCGGTTATTATCATCCAGTAGAGAGGGAAGGCGAAGAACACGAAGGCGAAGGCTAGGAACAGGTACTTGGCAACCTTGAGCTTCAGATCCCCGGCACCCACAGTCTTCTTCCCAGAGTAGCGGGCCGCGGTCAAGGCTAGCTAACACCTCCAATGAATCTAAACTTGAAGATCTTCATGAAGGCGTTCAGGAAGACAATGATTATCACTATAACCAGCACTGTGAGCGCAGCGGCGTAGGTTATGTTGAGGAACTGGAGGGCCTGATTGTATATGTAGAGGGAGGCAACCTCGGAGGCGTAGCCCGGGCCTCCCTTAGTCATGACGAAGGGAACACCGAAGGTTTTAAACACGTCTATGAGCCTCATTATGAGCGCCACGGCTATGGCTGGCTTGAGCAGGGGGAGCGTTATGTGTCTGAACACCTGCACCGTCGAGGCACCGTCCATCATTGCAGCCTCGACGAGGTCCTTAGGCACAGATGAGAGGGCTGCCAGCAGTATTATGAAGAAGAACGGCGTCCACTGCCAAATATCGGCCGTTATTATGCACAGCATAGGGTAAGATGTGAGGAGATCCACCCTCCCGCCAAACACTATGTTCCATATACCGGTTACACGGAATATGTAGTCCAGTGGGCCGTAGGTCAGGACGAATATCAGGCCCCAGATAAGGCCCACCACGGCCTCTGAGAGGGCCAGGGGTATTAGGAAGACAGGCAGCACTATCCGCCTCCCCGGAAAGCCGCTGTAGAACAGGACGGCTAGTCCTAGGCCCAGCAGGAACTCGACCGGGACGGCGCCCAGCATTAGGTAGAAGGTTTTCTCGAGGGAGTTGTAGAACCTGGGATCCTCCAGCAGCGCCTTGCGGTAGTTGTCAAACCCTATGAATCGGGGCTTGGCACCCATAAACCTGATGTTCCAGCTGTAAAAGGAGAGGCCGAGCGTGTAGAGGAAGGGGAATATTATGACGGCGACGAGCAGGATTAGGCCGGGAAGAAGCATTATCAGCGTGTACCTCCTGGTATAACGCGCCCTATGCCCTCTCCGCATACCTCTTCCCGCTCCCACCAGCCATATTGAGTAAAAAAGGAGTATTTTTATTGCTTAAGGCCCGGGCCATATTCCTGCCAGCTTGTACTGCTGGATCTGCTCCTTCCAGATCCTCTTCATCTTGTCTGGGCCGAGGTCCTTGGTTATCTTTACCCACTCCTCGGCTGTTCTGTCGCAGGCCTCCTTTGGCGTTATCTCGCCCTTGGCCGCCAGCATTATCTCTCTAGAGAGGACGTCCAGGTACTGGGCTGCTCCAGGAATGTAGAGGTCTGGGTAGCCGTGCCAGTAGTTCTGCCTAGCAGCCTGCAGGTACTCCCTAATGCCCTCCTCGCTCCACGCGGGGTTGGCCTTCTTCCAGTGGTAGATGGCGGCGTCCATGGTCTGGGTGTCGGCGAAGGGGTCCTCGCCGTTGAGGCCTGAGGGGACCCATATGGGCGAGGTGTCAAGCATCCACTTTATGACCCTAAACGCCGTGTCCCAGAGCTCCTTGGGAGTAAGCTTCGAGGTGGCCATGACT
>JALURJ010000309.1 GCA_027016915.1 Desulfurococcales archaeon
GAGGCCTCTGCATGGTCTACACTGGTAGGACCCTTAACTACTTCGACCCGGAGACAAGGTGTTGCAAGACGCTTCCAGTAATGGCTTATACGCAAAATGCTAGCGAGTGGGTAAAGAAGGCGGTCTTCGTACCCACTTCCCGTATTAGGGGGCAGCTCGTCAGCGATAAGGATGCGTATCTAGTTGAGGCTGGCGGCAGTATGCTATTCTTCCACAGGCCCCACACCGTGGAAGGGTTCCGGACGCTGATCAGCACTGTGGATGAGCGCGACCTAAGGGAGGCCGTTGGGAGGAGTAGTGTTAAGGAGGTGGAGGTGGGCGGACCAATCTTAATGGTCGAGAAGGAGGAGTTCGAGGAGAAAATAGGGTGGTCAGCACCGCCAGTTGAGGTTGAGCCCGGCCGTTACCTAACTCTGCTTCACGCCGTGGACCACCGGCTTAAAATCTACAGGGTTTTTGCCCTACTTCTTCGCCTCGGGGGAGGACTGGTAGAGGCCGAGGCAGTGTCGCCAACTTACATCATGGAGCCCCGCGAGCCCTACGAGACCTATGGTGACAGGCCTTACGTGGTATTCCCGTGCGGCGCCGCGAAGGTCGACGACACGCTCGTTGTATCGTACGGGGCCGCTGACAGCGTCGTTGCATTAGCATCCTTCGAGCTGAGCGAGCTTCTCAACCTTCTCGACAAGGGGCGTTTGGAGTAGCCAAGCACAATTAGGGCGTAGGCGTAACTATAGGCTTGGAAGCGGGGGTGTAGGGTTTGGATTGGTGGCTGCTAGTCCACGGCGACTCCGACGGTGTTGTCTGCGGCGCACTGGCATATGCAGCGCTGGGTGGAGGACGGATCTATTTCACCCACCCTGCAGGCCTTGCCGAGGATTTACGTGTGGTTGAGCCTGGAAGCAATGTTTTGATTGCCGACGTAGCTCTTACCGGGAAATTTGTTGAGGCTGTTATCGAGAGGCTCAGGCTGCTTGCATCGAGAGGCCAGGTGGTTTACATAGACCATCATCCGCTGCCTGAGGGGCTTAACCCTAGGGTTGTCCCGGGAACTTTCATTCACAGGCTAGAGGCATCGGCCTCAGAGCTAACCTACATGTATTTCAGAGACAGGCTTCCGGTAGAGGGGGAGAGGCTGGCTCTTCTAGGCGCTATAGGGGATTATCTCGACGAGACCCCCTGGGTTAGAGAGGCCCTGAAGGACTGGGATAAGAGGGCCATATACTTTGAGGCTGGCGTGCTGGCCCAGGGCCTCGAGGGTTCTAGGAGGATGCACGACTTCAAGAGACATGTGGTGAAGCACCTGGCCGAATGGAGGCTGCCAAGCACACTCGGTGAACTCCTGGTAAGGGCTCTGGTTGAAAGCGTTAACGAGGAGGAGATGAGAATATATGTTAAGAAAAACCTTCATATCCTCAGGTCGGTGGCCTACGTTATTGATCCCCCTGGAAGCGTGCCCAGAGCCGCCACCTATGCCAGAGCATCGGCAGGCAAACCTGTGGGTGTGGCTGTTGAGCGGCGGAAGGGGCTCGCCATAATGAGTCTCCGGACAAACCATCCTAAGGTCGACCTTCACAAAATATTGGCCCAGCTCGCTGGGAGGCTTGGCGGCACTGGAGGTGGGCACCCACACGCTGCCGGAGCCAGGGTTCCACTGGGCAGCCTTGAAGAGTTCCTGGAAATGCTGGATGAGGAAGTGACTAGGCTTACTTCCTCGAAATAATGGTCGCGGACACCAGCAGTGCAAGGATCGTCGAACCGTCATCCCCCGCACCAACTACCAGCCAGAGAGGTACTGCCCCGGCAAGCCCTGCCGCCATCACGGCTAGCTTAACGGCAAGTGCCACGGTGAACATCGCCTTAACTCCCTCAGCAAACCTCTTGGCAACCCTAAATACTAAGGGCAAGCCCTCAACCCCCTTGGGTAGCACAGCGTCGGCCACGCTGGCGGATACGTTTAGGTCGCCGACCGCTATACCTACGTCGGCCTCCGCCAGGGCACCAGCGTCGTTGACCCCATCCCCCACCATGGCGACAGTGCCTAAGCCCTTCAGCCTGCGAACCAGCTCGACCTTGTCGCTGGGCTTCATTCCGGCGTAGAACTCCTGGATCCCCAGTTTCTCGGCCACTGTTCTAACCCTTTCCTCGACATCGCCGCTGGCTAGGACTACTCTTAGGTCCATAGATTTTAGCTCTTCCACAAGTTGTTCGGCGTAGCGGGACAGCTTCTCGCCGAGACACATTGCCCCGGCCAACCTGCCATCTAGGGCCACGTACACCGTTCTCTCAGCCTCGCTGCACACGTTGGGAGGGCTTAGCCCCAGCTCCTCCATAAACTCGGCCGAGCCTACAACAACTCTCCGACCATCCACCAGGGCTTCAACTCCCTTGCCGGGCCTTTCCTCAGCCCATCGGGGGCTGAGGTCGCTGTGTGCTGCTAAAGCCCGTGCTACGGGGTGTCTGCTTGCCTTAACGGCGCCTCCTGCCATGCGTATAAGTGTGTCTGGGACAATGTTGTCCAGGGGAACTACTTTAACCACGTCGAGCTCACCTAGCGTTACAGTGCCCGTCTTGTCGAGAACAACTATCCTCGTCCTAGCAGCGTTTTCCAGCACAACGCCTCCTCTGACCACGACGCTTCTCCGGGCCAGCAGGGCTATGCTCAGCGCCGTCGAGGTGCTGGAGCCTATTATGAATGCGCTGGGACAGCCCGCCAGAAGTATTGCTAGCCCCCTATATGGGGTTAGGAGCGCTGAGGCTGCCAGGAAGAGCGGTATAAGTGTCAGGGTGTAAGGCTTGGCAAACCTCTCGAGCATAGTCTCCAGCCGCGACTTCCTCTCAAGCGCCTCCTCTGCCTCCCTTATCAGGAGCTGGAGCATAGATTCTGAAGGCTTCTTCAAAACCCTGATCCTCACCATCCCGCCAACGTTTATGTAGCCGCTCTCCACCTGTCCACCCCTAGCTATGCTGCGGGGCTCCGGCTCACCGGTGATGTAGGACGTGTCGAAGACGGCATCCCCATCGACCACAACGCCATCTGCTGGTACGACGTCTCCATGTCCCAGCACCACTATGTCGCCTACATTCACATCCTCGAGCCTCTTTTCACCTATGTTTCCGTCAACTTCAACCTTGACGCTGCTGGGCAGCAGGGCTGAAAGCCCCTCAATCTTTTTCCTAGCATAGTGCTCGGCCTGGTGCTCTATGAGCTCCGAGGCTGAGTATAGTAGGAATACGAGAAACCCCTCCGTCACTACCCCCATGTACCACGTAGCGAGCCCGGCTACGCCCATAAGGAGGTCAACGGTGAAGCCGCCCCTAATCAGTGCTAAGATGAACCTAGCCAGGATCGCCAGGGAGACAACCAGCAACAGCTGTGGGAGGGGGGCTCCCCAAAGGCTGGCCGCTAAGCCTCCCAGCGACGCTGCTCCTACCAGCAACCAAAACGTTACGTTTTCCCCGTGACCCCTCACTCCATTCACTCTCCTGCAGGGTGTGATGTTACGGCGACTATATAATAAGTTTTTATATTAGAAACATGGAAATCTATTATAGAAACATTAATAACTGTGCCCTGCTTATCCTAATATGTAAGGTATGGGTGAGCGGTGTGCCTATAGTAAGCATATACCTGCCGGACAGCCTTCTGGATAAAATGGACGAGTATGCGAGGCGATACGGGTTTACAAGCCGCTCAGAATTGATCCGTGAAGCTCTGCGAGAGTTGATAGAGGGCCTTCCACCCGAGGAGAGGGGAAGGATCTACGGAATCCTAATAGTGCTGACTGATCATTCCAAGGGCCGATACGTGGACGAAAAGGTCGTGGAAACCATACACTCCTACCAATTCATGATAAAGTCATTCTACCACCAGCTCCTCGAAGACAACTGGTGCCTCAACATAGCCATACTAGACGCTCACTGGACGGAGATCCAGGCTATTCTTAGAACCCTGAGGAAGACGCGGGGCGTAGCCAAGACGTGGTTCATACCCTTCCGCATAGAGTCTACACGATAAATACTTCATGGGATCTACACTAGTGATCTTCACAGTAGGTTTATATTGCCTTATGATCATTTTGCCATAGGGCAGAATAATGATAAGGGCCAATATAGATCCCAAGCTTGAACTAAAGTTCCGCGAACTGGCCATGAAGAGATTCGGATATGGGAAGGGTGCCCTTAGCAGAGCAGTGGAGGAGGCCATTCTAAGATGGATCGCTACAGTGGGAGATACGCCTCGCTTCGAGGGAGACCCGGTAGAAGCTATCGATGGAATTCTAGCAGACGTTGAAGCTGGGTCTGTAGAGCTTCAGCATAGGATTAAGGAACTCTGGATTTCACTGGTGGCTAAGAATGTATCTAGTTGACACCAATATATTCCTAGAAGTTATGCTGGGGCGTCGAAGGAAGGAAGAATGCAAAAAGTTCCTAGCATTACTGAGGAACGGCAGGCTTACAGGTGTAGTAACCGATTTCACCATCCACTCAATAATAGTGCTGTTCGACAGACTTGAAAAGCGTAACGAACTAAGAGTATTCCTTTCAAGCCTGTCAGCCTATAAGGGTTTATACATATACACCACAACCATAAGTGAGGAGCTCAAAGCCATCGATCTGGCCGAGGAGAAGGGGTTGGACATGGATGACGCCATACAATACTCCTCTGCCCTGAGCCTGGGCGCTCGCGGGATAGTCTCTTTTGACAGGGATTTTGACGGTTTAGACCTGCCGAGACTAGAGCCACATGATTTGATTTCAGAGAGGGGCTGACCCAAACTCAGGGTAACACAACTCATTCTTAGCTTGAAATAAGGTTTTAAAGCACGGGGTTGAGACACTTTTGGATGAGTTCGGCTTCGAACCGAGGGAACCCGCTTGGAGGAGTGTAGTATCAAGGCTAAAAACCTGACAAAGAGGTTTGGGCAGTTAATCGCTGTGAACCGAGTGTCCTTCTGTGCTAGGCCTGGCGAAGTCTACTCACTGCTAGGGCCTAACGGAGCTGGGAAGACCACTACCATTAAAATGCTAGCCACCCTACTGCAACCCACAGCAGGCGAGGCCTGGATAAAGGGCTACAGTATCCTTAGGGAACCCCATCATGTGAGAAGGACCATAGGTCTCGTCCCCCAGGACCTCACAGCAGATGATGAGCTAACCGGCTGGGAAAACGTCCTTATCCAGGCCAGGCTCTACGGGTATAGCGGCAACGAGGCTGAGAAGAGGGCTAGGGAGGCCTTGGAGTTCATGGGCCTGATGGAGGCGGCCCACAGGAAGGTCTCCACCTATAGTGGGGGGATGAGGCGGAGGCTTGAGGTCGCTATGAGTCTTGTACATAGCCCGGAGGTACTGTTCCTCGACGAGCCAACCCTGGGGCTCGATGTCCAGTCGCGACGACACCTCTGGGGGCTTATAGAGGAGCTGAAAAAACAGGGAAAAACCATCCTTTTAACAACGCATTACATGGAGGAGGCCGAAGCGCTGGCTGATAGGGTGGCTATAATCGACCTCGGAAAAATAGTCGCTGAGGGAAGCCCGGAGGAGCTTAAGTCGCGGATAAAGGGGGAGGTTATCCACCTGAAGCTCAGGGATCCCGGCCTGGCGAACGGTTTAGCCGAGAGCCTAGCAAGAGAGCTTGGAGTGGAGGCTGAACCTAAAGGCGACACCGTCGTGGTTAGGGTGCAGAGTTCGGGCGAAACCCTTCCCAGCCTGATAAGGCTGGTCTCAGGCATGCCCATCGTGGAGATAAGGATCGTCAAACCTAACCTCGAAGAGGTGTTTCTGGAGCTCACCGGGAGGAGGCTTAGGGAGGAGGAAGGTTTCGACGTCTTCAGGTTCAGGGTTATGTCTAGGAGGGTGAGGCGGTGATGGGTGCCACGCTGGTGCTATTTAGGCGGGAGGTTAAGAAATGGGTTGGGAGGAGACCGGTTTTCGTAATGTCTATGATAACCCCGCTGATCTGGCTAGCCCTCTTCGGCAAGAGCCTCAACCTGTACTCCATGTTTAACGTGGAGCAGCCGGGATTCGCCGAAGTTGTGCAGAGGTTGGTTGAGCAGCGTATAATGGAGCTTTTCGGAACCCTCGACTACTTCACCTATCTGGCCAGCGGCATGCTGGTGGTTTTCGCCCTCTTCCAGAGCGCCTTCGGCGGCGTGGGGATAGTCTTCGATAAGAGGTTAGGCTATATGACGAGGCTCCTGGTCTCACCCATACCCAGGGTTAGCATATTTATGGCTAAGATTCTCGGCACGCTGTTCAGGATAACGATACTTTCTGCAGTTCTCTTCGCCGCCGCTCTGGCCCTGGGGTTCCAGGTTAAGCCAGGGATAACTGCTGTTGACCTGCTGGCTGCCTGGGGTGTGATCCTCCTACTTAGCTTAGGGTTGGCCAGCATATATGCGACCATGGCCTTCTACGCCAATAATCATGAGGTGCTGTTCGCCGCAATGAACCTAATCAACCTCCCGCTGATGTTCACATCCAGCGCCATATTCCCGAGGGAACAGATGCCCTCCTGGCTCAGGGCTATTGCCAGCATTAACCCCATAACTCATGCAGCAGATCTAGTCAGATATCACCTTGTTGGCAGGCCTCTTTCATCCTACGCTGAGCCCCTAGCACTTCTAGCGGCCTTCAGCCTAACGCTATTCCTGGTAGGACTGGCATTAAGCCTGAGGAGCCTGAGGGAAGTATCTTAAAGTCTTTATACAGGCTATATGCGGCTTGGAACGCCAGGATTTATTATGCACCCACTACTTCTTGAGGAGTGAAATGCCGTCCCAGACCCTTTACATGGACAGGATTGTGTATAGGGAGAGGGTCTGGGAGGCTGCGTGGAGGAGGGGGTCCTTCGAGTTCAACGAGTCGAGTGGAGGGGCCCGAGGTGTAAGAATAGCCACCCCTAGGGGGTGGATAGTGGTCTCAGGGCCCCGCACAGCCGAGTGGAGGGAACTTGAAGAGAAGGCTGAAAGACTCGCAGGCTCGGCGAGGGGGAAGCCCAGGCTCGCCGAGGCCAGGCTTTTCCGCGGCAGATCCCTTCTAGCCAAGCCCCCTTCCAACCCCGAAGAGGACCTGCTGACCCTGATCCTCAGGGCTGGAGGCTTGCTGGAGGAAAAAGGTTTGAGCGGCGAAGTAGTGGCTATGCTGGTGGATTCCTCCAGGACTATAGAGCACCCCGAGGGCGAGGCTAGGGAGAGGAGCATCTACACTGAGCTCTACGTTTATGCTGAGCTGCAAGACGGCTCGAGGAGAGCCGTGGGCTCTGCCTCCACAGCGTGGCTGGGAGGGCCGGGCGAACTCAAGGGAAGGGAGCTGGAGGAGCTCGTGGAGAGAGCTGCTAGGAGGGCTGTTTACACCTTTAAAGCTAGGGCGCTGACACCATTCGAGGCAGGGCGCCACGAGGTCATCCTAGGGAGCGAAGCTGCAGCGGCGTTCTTCCACGAGCTAACTCACCTCTTGGAGGCCGACCAGCCGGAGCATCTGAGGCCTGGCACCAGGGTTTCCAATCTAAGCATAACGTTGAGGGATGACCCCTTCACTCCTGGCAGCCCGGCGTCGAGGCTATTCGACGACCAAGCTGTGACTACTTCGAGAAGGGTTCTTGTGGAGGACGGCGTGGTCGTTGGGCTTCTCCACACGAGAGATACGGCTGCGCTGATTCCAGGTAGGCCGGGCTCTGCTAGGGGGCTGTTCCACGCGCCTAAGGCTATGCATACCAACCTAATAGTCTCCCCCGGCGATTGGAGTGAGAAGGAGATGGTGGAGGAGACCAGGAAGGGTATACTGATAGATGGTGTGGTCTCAGCGGAGTTCTCCTCGGGCACTGTTAGGATAGTGCCTGAGGAGGCGTGGAGGATAGAGAAGGGTGAGGTCAAACACCCTCTAAGGGTGGCGGAAGTGAAGCTACCTTTGGTGAAGAGCCTTGTTACACTCACAGC
>JALURJ010000310.1 GCA_027016915.1 Desulfurococcales archaeon
CACCACGACGAGGTTCTATGGAGGCTGAGGGAGGAGAAGAGGAAGGAGGAGTCGAAGGCGTGAATCCGGGACTCTTTCTCTCCCTCAATATTTTTGAGGGCGAGGGGGTGAGAGCATGCGCTCCTGCACGTGTCGCGGCATCATAACAGTGTTGACTCCCCTACACTACGGTGGGGACGAGAAGACCGGAGCGGAGACACTAATGAGAAGGGGATAAAATATGTTGTAGGCGGTAGGGTCATCGAGATGCCGTACATAAAGGGCAACGCCATAAGGGGGTACCTCCGCTGCCTTGTCATGAGGGACTTCCTGGAGAGGGTGGGCTACAAGCCAGGTAACCTCAAGCTGTGCCATAGCCTCTTCAGCGGCGGTGTACTGGAGGCCTCTGGGGAGACATCGGGGAAGCTGTACATAGAGTTGAGGAGGATACGCGACCTATTACCACCTGTTAGCCTGCTCAGTACGGCCTAGCCAACCCTAGCCCACCCGGGGAGGACTATGCGAACCCCGCAGTCCCTCCAGCTGGCGGGGGCCGAGCCTACCGCCACGCACACCAATCTATGACTGTTCTCGGACAGGAGACCCCCAGGTCAAGCCTTACCCTAAACACTGTGCTATCACCTGTGTGATCACCTGTGTGAAGTGGAGGGTTACGGTTATTTTAGGTTCTAATAGTATTTCTAGGGTATAGTAGGTGGGAAACGCCTGTTAGGAGACACCTCGTGTTGCATGGGGGCGCCCGTGTTGAGGCTCCGGAGGGCGCTGGCGTTTGTTGTTGTGGTGCTTGTGGTTGTGGGTGTCATGGGGTACCTGGCTGGCCGCGAGCTGGCCGGTATCAAGAGGGAGTACTACGAGAGGCTGGGGAAGGGCTCCGGCGCCCGGCTAGTGGGGCCCCCGAGGCTCGACAGCCTTAATGGTACCATAGAGTCCCTGGCGGGCCCCGGGGTCACCCGGGAGCTCTGGCGGGCTATGAGGGACTACAGCCCCAGCGACCCAGGCGTAGCCGAGTACCTCAAATGGCTACGGTGGGCCCTCAGCGTGGGGGACACGGAGGGCGAGGCCGGGTACTACGTCTTCAGCACCAAGGCCTGGAACAGGGCGCTACACTGGTTCGGGTACAGGGGCATCATAATGCAACCGCCCTCGGAGGGCGTTGTCAGGCTCGGGGTGGTGCGCCTCCCCTTCGGCGCCGCCCTAGTGGTCACGGCGTACCAGGACGGAGACGGCTACCTGAGGGTAGTAGTGCACAGCACGGTAGTGAATAAGACCGAGTTCAGGGAGTTCCTGGCCCGCGCGCTGATAGCGTCGGACGTGGACAACGAGCCCCTCGTGAGCAAGGCCGAGGACGTAGCGGGCCTCCGCATCATCAAGTTCAAGGGCTGGGTGCTCTACAGGATACTGGTGGAGGGCGACGGCGCCAGGCTCGTAGCGGAGAACGGCACAGAGGTCCCCATAGCCTCGGTGTACGTCCTAGCAGAGACCCCGGCCATGCTGGGCTGGCAGTCCGACATCGGCGTCGGGTGGCCATACGACCTCGAAAGCATAATCTGGGCTCTCACGGTGAGGCCGGCGGTATCCCTAGCCGTGAACATCGCGCTGGGCCCGGGCAAGACACCCCTAGACGCATACAAACTCACAGCAGAAATAATAAGAGACCTGATGCACGAGTCAAGCCCGCCAATACCAGGAGTGGAGGAGGGCTACCACGATATAGGGTTGTTCAGCCTCAAGTACACAAGGCTAGTCGAAGACAAGCAAGTAGTATGCGCCGGTTACACGGATGCGACATCCCTCGCCGGCCTGGCCCTAGGCCTGGTCATAGGGGAGTTCAGCACTATCGCCCCGGTGTACCCGACATCCCACAGAATATCTCTTGTTGTGTACCCGTCTAGCGTGTTCGGCTCCCCGGGCGCGCTACCGCTCCCCCTCGACGTGGACGGGGACGGCGTTAATGATACGGCTGATGTCCTCGTTGATATATACGGGGCCCCCGTAGACGCCCTAGTACCCTACATACGCAAGGCTGGAGTGGAGCCGGGCCACAGGCTGACTGTGTTAACCGAGGATGCCCTGGGCACTGTTGCTTACGGTGTACTCATACCTGACGGCATCGGGTTCCATAATGAGGTCGCTCAGGCCCTGCCTCTCTCGACGCTTAAGCCTGTGCTCTCGGGTCTGCCGTCGTGGCTGAAGCCGGCGTGGTACGACGCCGTATCCAGGGCCCTCGACGGCAGGTGGTACTGGGAGGCCTGGAAGAAGTGGAGTCGCTTCCAGGCACGGAATATAGCCTTGAACCTTACTGACTTCTGGCTCTACAGCTACAGGAATGGGTCGTGGGATTGGTGGACTGCCATGTTCTTCGGTGTCAATGATAGGATTCTGGAGAACTACACTGCTATACTGGATGTCGGGACTTATACGTGGCCGGGGCTTTACATGGTGCCCCCGTATAC
>JALURJ010000311.1 GCA_027016915.1 Desulfurococcales archaeon
GAGGAGGGGGCTAGGAGGTCCTTCTACTGGGCCCTAGAGGCTGAGAAGATCCATGCCGAGCTGTACAAGAAGGCCAAGGAGTATGTGGACAGGGGCGAGGACATGCCCATAGACGGTAAGGTCTGGATATGTCCAGTCTGTGGACACACCTATGTAGGGCCTGAGCCCCCCGACAAGTGCCCGATCTGCGGTTCGCCGAAGGAAAAGTACGAGGGCTTCTAGGCGTTAACCCAAACCTTTTTCTCGTCATGGCAATCTTCTCTGGGTTAAAGAATTTTTGAACCCCAGGCACTAATACCAGCCTGAATAACAGGGGGTACAGGCCAACAGGGGGTGGGCACGTGTGGACTACATTGTTACTGGACGCGTGATCTTGGTCGGCCTGGTAGCCGGCTCGATAGCCACGATTCTGGGTTTATACATAATGCTAGTGATGCTGAGGCTTTCCAAGTATTTTAGGGGTAGGCTCCTCCGGCTTTCCTGGGTGGTGCTTGTTCTAGGCGCTGCTCTGATGCTTATAGACGGCCTTACCTTCCTGGCGATATATGCCCTACCTGAGAAATACTCGACGATAAGGCTGATCCACCAACCCCTACTAATACTGACCACCCTGGTGTTTGCGGCATTTGTTGTTAAGATACAGACCTATACCTCAGGCTTGCCCTCAGAAGCCGTCAGGAAGGCCGACGTCAGAGTGTTCTTAGGCTCTCCAGTTAGGATGTTTCTGGAGATATCCCGGTACATGGATCGAACCACAGCGCTGAACCTGGCCCGGAGGATCGGGGTGGAATATGCAAGGATTAACCGCGAGGCGCTGGAGCTAGGGCCCGAGGGGCTGGCAAGGGTGGTTAAAACGCTTGGCCGTCAGCTGGGCGGCAAGATGTACATTGAGAGCGGCTATGGCGTGGGCGACCTCGTCTTCGAAGCCGACATGGACGCTGTGAGCGAGGAGAGGGTCCAGCTCCTCGTCGAGCTGCTCAGAGGCTTCTGGGAGGAGGCCGTATCGCTCTCCCACAAGCTAATCATAAGGCCTAAGACAAGCGTGCTTGCAGCGCCAGGCACCGTCAAAATAATCGTTTCGGGGCAGGCTTGAAATACCCTCCAGCTGATCACTTCCAGGGTACACGGGAGTTGGGCAAGGCTGATAGTAGGAGGCGCCGCGGCTTCGCCTACGAGCGCGAGCTGGCCAGGGAGCTTTGGAGCCGCGGTTTCGCCTGTATGAGGGCACCTGCGAGCGGTGCCAAGGTTAAGAGGAGGGCTCAGCCGGACCTGGTGGCAATGAAGAACGGCGTGATAATGGTTTTCGAGGTGAAGACCAGGAGGAGGGAGGGGCACGTATACATAGATTCCAGCCAGGTTGAGAAGCTCGTGGAGTTCGCCCGGAGGGCCGGAGGCATGGCGTTCATAGCTGTCAAAATCCTCGACGGCAGGGGGTGGAGGTTCGTACCTGTGGAGAAGCTGTCAAAGACCCGGGGCGGCAGCTTCAAGGCAGAGCTCTCAGAAGTTGAGAGGGGGCTTAGGCTGAGGGATCTAGAGGTGCTGGCTTCGAAGGGCTTCAGAAGCCTCGACGAGTATCTGTCGTAGAGGGCGCGTTTTTAACGGCTCCTCTTAATACCTTCGTGGGGTGGTGTGATGTCCCTCCAGAACTACATCAAGGTTTGCCCCGTGTGCCGCGTGAAGTATAGGGCTGAGATGCACGTGTGTCCGAGATGCGGCTCCAGGCTTGTGGGGGTTGAGGAGGCTACGGGTTCTCCAGAGAAACCTTGACCTCTAAGCCCCACTTGTCGCCCAGCTTCCTGAGCCTCTTCATCTTCCTCGATAAGACGCGTGCCGACTCCCTGGGAACCCTGACTACTAGGGTGTCTCCCTGGATCTCCGCCGTTGCGCCAGGTATTAGCCTCTCGACCTGCCTTCTAAGCCTGGCCTCGAGGCCGCTGGCCCTGGCCCTCCTTATGGGCACCACTACTGTCTGCTCGCCGAAGGTGTAGATCTCGTAGGCCAGCTCCCCTGTCAGGAAGTCCCTCACCTCGACCACGGGCCTCGCGAGGTCGGCCTCCCTGAGGCCTGTGGGCAGCTTTACTGTCATGGCAAGTTCATATACGGTGTCAACCTGGCCGTTCCTTATGAAAACCACAGTGTCGACTATGCTTGGTATGACTCCTAGCTCCACCCTCCCTATAAACCTCTGGACAGCGTCTATCGGCGTTGTGGCGTGGATCACACCTATCATGCCTATGCCTGCCAGCCTGAGGTCAACGTAGAGCTTGAAGTCCTCGTCGTTCCTCAGCTCGTCGAAGACCGTGTAGTCGGGCCTGCTGAGCAGGAGGATGTCGTGCAGCTCCCCTAGGCTGGCGTAGTGCTTGGAGTACTGGGTTATCTCGGGCGGCAGCTGCATGTCCCTCGGGGACTCTATGGTCTTGACCACCTTCCCCTTCTTCGCGTAGAACTC
>JALURJ010000312.1 GCA_027016915.1 Desulfurococcales archaeon
GTATAGCTTTAAGCTTCTTTGAACCCATCACAGCGCCAAGCCCTGTCCTCCCGGCTTGGCGTAGGTTGAAGTCTATCATTGCTATTGCTGAAAGTTTTTCGCCAGCCGGGCCTATTATTGCGTCAGTATATCCCCTGTAGGCTGACCTAAGCTTGCTTCTGGCTTCCCCTATCCGGAGGCCCCAGAGTTCGGTAGCCTTCTCAACTCTAGGCCCTTCAGCGTCTAGCACCAGCACACCTGGCTCCTCCAGGGCTCCGGTTATAGCTAGGAAGTCGTAGCCCAGCCTCCTCAGCTCCCACCCCAGCTTTGCACCAGCAGCGCTTCGGCCTAGGAGCCCCGTTAGCGGGCTGCGTGCCACCACTATTGTTTTCGACGCTGTGGTCAGTCCGCTTCCCAGAAGCAGGCCCGGCGCTATAATCAGTGGATTTTCCGGAGAGAGGGGAGTAGTAGTAGGTCCTGCCAGCATCGTGTAGACATAGTCTCCCAGGGCCCTGCCGCCCATCAGTTTTAGCATGAGGTCTTCAGGCAGCTTCTTTTCCTCGGCTGACTCTATACCCTTGCCACTCAATCTTACTATGAGTCCTTTACACCAAACCCACTTCATTATGAGTCTCTCCTCGCTTTATCTGGTATAGTTATAAAGTTTTAAAATATACTGGGAGATATTCTGGAGCGTAGCTATGGTTGCAGTATGGCTCTTCCAACTATTTTTCCTGCTCTAAACTTTTCGAAGACCTCATTGATCTGGTCTAATGGATAGGTTGAAGCTACGACGTCTATGACGCCTTTCTTGAGGAGTTCGAGCACCTCTATTAGATCTGTGATGCTGCCTACATAGGAGCCCCGGATTTGAATGCTTTTGATCGGGATCAGGGGTAACATGAAGTTGGCATACTCGCCGCCAATACCTACCACTACTAGTTTGCCTCCCCTCTTAAGAGAGTTGAAAGCATAATTGGTAGTGTCCGTGTGCGCCACGAAATCTATGGCCGAGTCAGCCCCAATGTTGTTGGTTATCTTCCTAACCTCTGTAGGTACATCATGTCTTGCCGGATTTATGGTGTGATCTGCGCCTAGCTTTTCAGCAAGCTCTAGTGCATTGTCACGTACATCAACGGCTATTACGGTGGCGCCGTAGAGCTTCTTAGCCATCTGTATTGCCAGGTGACCCAGCCCACCTATCCCGACAATCATGACAATGTCTCCCGGCGATAACTCAGCTTTCTTCACCGCACTATAGGCTGTAATACCTGCACACGCCATTGGCGCGGCTTTGTTCAGGTCAATGTCCACTTTAACCAGATATCGTTCATGGGGCACAAGGACGTATTCGGCAAATCCGCCTGGCCTAAGTATGCCGAGCGGCTTTGTCCCATGGACACAGAGATTTTCTTCTCCTCGCCTACACGCCTTACAGGAACCACACCCAATCCACGGATACACCACTACTTTATCACCGGGCCTGAAGCCTTCTACGAATTCACCTACTTCAGCGACTTCGCCTGCTATTTCGTGGCTTAGGATCAATGGAAACCTTACACCCCTCTCCTCCACACTTAAGGGACCATAGTGGCCCTCCCATAGGTGCACGTCAGTATGGCATAGTCCAGCCGCCCTCACCCTAACAAGCACCTCGAGTTTTCCAGGTTTCGGCCTATCTATATCTCTAAGGTAGAACTTATCAAGAGGTTTTCTCAATATAGCTGCCCTCAAAAGGATCCCCTAAATGTCTTCGGCTGGAAATAATATAGTTTTACCGCAGATAGAATCCTTTTATTTCTTCGATTGAAGACTCTGCATAACAATGTCTTGTAGTGGTTTTGGGTCTGGACGTATGCCGGTCCAGATTTCGAAGGCAAACGCAGCCTGGTAGACAAGCATATCCACACCGGAGATTGTCGTTGCACCTGCCTTTCGTGCTTCAGCTAGTAGCGGCGTCTCTGGCGGATTGTACACTATGTCGTAGACTATGGAGTTTCTGTCTATATACCTGCTGGTTATGGGGAGACTTCCGCCCACCCCGTGCATTCCGAGGGGTGTAGCGTTCACTATTAAATCCACATTTTTAGCTGTCTCATTCATCCGTTTCTCGTCAAAACCTATATACTTGGATTCCATGCCTAGACTCAATGCATACTCCTCCAGCCGTTTCCCTCTTCTAGCGGTTCTGTTGGCTATGAATAGTTTTTCTACGCCAAGGGTTTTCAACGCATATACTATGGCTCGGCTAGCTCCTCCTGCACCAACTAAGAGTACAGAGCCTCCCTTGAGCCTTCCGGCAAACGGTTTAAGAGGCTCTAGGAATCCCCACACATCTGTGTTATAACCTATGAGCTTCCCATCCTCGTTCTTGACCGTGTTGACAGCTCCGATGCGTCGCGCCACATGATCTACATCGTCCAAATACGCCACGATCCTCTCCTTATGGGGGATAGTTACTGTAAATCCC
>JALURJ010000313.1 GCA_027016915.1 Desulfurococcales archaeon
GGGTGCCGTGGCGTTCGAGTACGGGAACAATATTAGGAGGCACGCTTACGAGGCAGGGTTCAAGGACGCCTTCGAGTACCCCGGATTCGTCGTCGCCTACATCAGGCCCCTCTTCGAGGAGGGGCGCGGCCCCTTCCGCTGGACAAGCCTCGTCGGGGACCCGAAGGACATCTACAAGATCGACGACATGATACTCTCCGAGTTCAGCTACAACAAGTCTCTGGTCAGGTGGATAGAGAAGGCCAGGGTCCACGTCAAGTTCCAGGGACTCCCAGCCAGGGTTTGCTGGCTCGGCTACGGCGAGAGGGCGCGGTGGGCCAAGATAGTTAACCAGATGGTTAGGAACGGCGAGCTCTCAGGCCCCATATGGGTTGGGAGGGACCACCTGGACAGCGGAAGCGTCGCCTCCCCCTACAGGGAGACCGAGGGGATGAAGGATGGGAGCGACGCCATAGCCGACTGGCCCATCCTCAACGCCCTGCTTAACGCCGTTGCGGGAGCCACCTGGGTGGCTGTGCACCACGGCGGAGGCGTCGGGATAGGGTACAGCATCCACGCCGGGCTGAGCGTGGTCCTGGACGGTACGCGCGAGATGGAGGTGAGGGCTGAGAGAGTGTTCACGACGGACCCTGGGAGCGGCGTTGTAAGGCACGCTATAGCGGGTTACGAGAGGTCTATACGGCTCGCTAGGGAGAAGGGTATAAGGATACCCTACCTCGACTACATGGAGAAGAAAAAGAAGGGGTCAGGTTAGGCCTACAGCCCTTTTTCCACCAATTCCCCCACGACGTAGTACTCGTACCTGGCCAGCCCTTCGGGGAAAAGTTCTCCCCTAAGCCTTTCCAGCGATGCCTGGTATGCCAGGTCGCCCTCCAGTATGCGGGTCTCCACGAGCCCTACAAGCCGCCTGTAGAAGGTGCCTATGGCTCCGCCCGGCCCCCCTCCGCCAAGCCTGGCGTGAAGCGCTAGGACGGAGGCGTAGGTGAGGGCTGAGACCACCCACTCAAGCCTTTCCAGCATCTCCTCCAGCATGATGAGGCTTGGGACCGACATGCTATTCACATCCTCCTGCCCAGCGCTCGTAGGGATGTTGTGGATGAGGGCTGGGGACGCCAACGTTCTGGCTTCGGCGACGAGCGACGCAACAGTGTATTGGAGTATCATGAGGCCGGAGTCCAGGCCGGGCCTGGACGCCAGGAACTTGGAGAGCCCTGCCCTGTGGGCGCCTGCCAGCAGCCTGGCCAGGTTCTTCTCCCCGAGCCCTCCTAGGGCTGCCAGGGGCGGCTTCAGCGCCTCGGCAGCCTGGGCCAGGTACATTGCGTGGAAGTTGCACCCACTGTAGACCCTGCCCTCCCCGTCTATTATCGGGTTGTCGGAGACGCTGTTCATCTCGTTCTCGGCGGTTGTCCGGGCGTACTCTAGGGCGTCGACGAGGGGGCCCAGCACCTGGGGTATGCAGCGCATACAGTAGGGGTCCTGCTCCGAGCCGCTGGGGGAGTTTATCACGAGGCCCGAATCCCCGACCAGGCTTCTCAGCTTCTCCGCCACATAGGCCTGCCCCCTGTGGCGCTTAGACCTGTGGATGAAGGCCTCCAGAGCGTTTAGGTTGCCCCCCATGGCTGCGAAGGAGAGTGCTAGGGCCAGGAGGGCCCTGTCGAGGAGCCTGTAGGCCCTCAGCAGCGAGTGGGTGAGAAGGGCTAGGGAAAACGCGGTGCCGTTGACCAGGGCTAGGCCCTCCTTCTCCTCCAGGCTCATGGGCCTAAAATCTCCTGGTAAACCCCTTCTCCTAACACCCTCCTCAAAGTACTCGCCCTCCCCCACCAGGAAGAGGGCGAGGTGTGCCAGGGGTGCCAGGTCGCCGCTCGCCCCCACCGAGCCGTGGATCGGGATATACACGTGGATCCTCCTGTTGTAGACCTCTAGCAGGGCCTCGGCGACCTCGGGTCTAACCCCCGAGAGCCCTCGGGCCAGCTCCACGGCCTTGAAGAGAGCCGTGAGGGCCACTACGTCTGGGTGGGCGGGGCGCCCGACACCCACGGCATGGCTCCTCACGAGGTTTAGCTGGAGGGTCTTCGCCTCCTCAGCCGGGATGACCACGTCCTTGAGCTCGCCGAACCCTGTGTTGACCCCGTAGACCGGGCCTCTCCCCAGGGCGTCGAGGAGCCTAGTCCTCGACTCCTCCATGGCTCGGCGCGCATCATCCCCCAGGAGGGCCTGCTGCCCTGTCTTCACGGCCCTGTAGATCAGCCCTAGGGTTAGGGTTGTTTCAGGGCTTATGACCAGCTTCTCAGCCAAGCCTTCCACACCTCCTGCCGGAATCTCTGGGCCTTGGGGTCCGGCCTAGTCGGCCCTGTACACTATTCTCCCGTTGATTATGGTTACAAGGTTCCTGGTGCCCGTCTGGAAGGGAGGGCCGTCCAGCACTATTATGTCGGCGTCCTTGCCT
>JALURJ010000314.1 GCA_027016915.1 Desulfurococcales archaeon
GGCTCTCAGGCGCCCTGGCGGCGCCGACGCTCTCACTAATAGTTTACGGTATGAGGGGCGGAGCCATAAGGCCCATGGAGTACGACAGGATCTTGGAGAAGATGAGGGCCATACCCATACTGGTGCCGGAGGGGGCTGAGAAGCTTGGAACCCTTAGGTGAGGCGGTAGCCGTAACGGTGGATGTAAGCCTGAGCCTGAGGGAAAAGGACTTCAAGCCCAGCAGGATCCACGCCGCTCGGCAGGCATCCCTCAAGCTGGTCAAAACCCTACTGGAGCGCGACATCCACACCCTGGTTGGACTAATAGTGTTCTACAAATACGCCTTCCCCATCCTAGACCTAACGGACAACAACAGGCTTGCGGAGGAGGCTGTAGAGGAGATAAAGGTTCTGGGGGAAGCGACATCGCCCGGCCTAGCGGTGGGAGAGGCTGTAGACATGCTTAGACATGCTCCAACAGGTTATGGAAGGAGGATAGTGATGGTGACTGATGGGACTTTTAACGAGGGGGTAGAACTAGACGTTGCCGCAGGCCTCGCCGCGAGGAGCGGCATAACAATAGATGTGCTGAGCTTCGGCAACCTGTCCAGCTATGACCGAGAGATGATCGAGATAGCCTGCAAGAAGACTGGCGGTGTTTGGCTCCACGCCTCCAATATGGAGCAGCTCCTAGGCTACGCCGCCGAGCTGGGATACAGGGTGCCCGGTAGCACCGAGAGGAGAATAGGGGGTGTCGCTGTGTGGAGGTAAACGCTAGGTACGTGTCGAGCAGGGCTAACCTAGGATCAGTGGTTATGGAAGGAGCAGTTGTGCTATTGGGACCGACAACCATAGGCGACGGTGCTAGGCTGGGTTACGGCGTCATAGTAGGCTATCCCAGGAGATCGAAACACCTACACGCTGCGAGTATAAATGAGCTGGATGCTGCAAGCAGTGGAGCTAAGCTGGGGAGCAACGTTGTTCTAAGGGCGTACACCGTGGTGTACGAGGACGTAGTGCTCGGCAGCCGTGTCGAAACTGGGCACCATGTCCTCATAAGGGAGGAAACGTGGGTGGGCGACAATACTAAGATCGGGACAGGGACAGTTATAGACGGCGGAGTGAAGATCGGGAGAAGCACGAGCATCCAGAGCGGCGTCTATCTGCCTCCTGGAACCGTTATTGGCAACAACGTCTTCCTAGGCCCGCGGGTCGTCGTCACCAACGACAGGTATCCTCCCAGCAGGAGGCTTGTGGGCGTGATAGTGGAGGACGGCGCAGTGATAGGGGCGAACGCCGTGCTTATATCGGGCGTCAAAATAGGCGAGCACGCCGTTGTAGCTGCAGGTGCAGTGGTAACCAGGGACGTACCCCCCGGAAAGGTGGTGGCAGGGGTCCCGGCAAGAGTCATAGGTGACCGCGAGGAATACGATGAGAAGCAGAGAAGATATGAGAGTGACGAGACTTGAGGCCCCGCTGGCCCGTAGAGGCGAAAACCTACTGGTGCCCCACCTGTAACGTGCCCCTACTCATGGATAGGTGCTCTAAGTGCAGCGGCAGAGGCGTCGAGGTGAGGCTAAACCCGCCCGGTGACGCCAGGCCAGCCCTTGAGATAGACCATAAACGCATAGAAGAGGCGCTGCGCAACGAAACCGGCTCGTCAAAAGCTTACAATGCCGTTATAGGTGGTAGGAACCGCCTAGTACTCCTCAACAAGGTCCCATATTTGGACGAGATGCGGGAGGTTGTAGTCGACGGCGCCGTTGTAGGAAAAATATACTACGAGCCTGTGGAGGGTATGTGGAGGTTCAGGTTCGCCTATGAGGGTGCACGTAGGGTGCTGGAGCACGGGCTAGTGGAACCCCTAAAACTGCGGCCAGGGGAGAAGCTAGGCAAGGCTAGAACCCTGCAGCATGGCGGCTACAGGCCAGGCGACCAGGTCATAATAGCCAGCAGCAACGGCGAGCCCCTGGGAATAGGTTACTCCACCGGGACCAGGATAAGGGTGTGGAACGTCTTCTACTCCAAGCAGAGCCCTGTGGGCGGAGGGCCAGCAAGCAGAGAGACCCTCCTAAAGGCTAACGAGTACGCCATGTACCTCTTGGAGTCGAAGGCTATAGCGCTGATCAGCGTAATGGCAGAGAAAACCGGCAAGCCCGTGATCGTTTCCTATTCGGGAGGAAAGGATAGCCTCGTATCCCTCGACCTAACCCTAAGGACAGGCTTAGAGCCCACCCTACTCTTCAACGACACTGGCCTAGAATTCCCTGAAACCAGGCAGGCCGTCGAAAAGGCTGCCGAGAAGCACGGGTTGAAACTGGTGGTAGCACCTGCAGGCGAAGCCTTCTGGCGGGCAGTAGAGTTCTTCGGGCCTCCGGGCAGGGATTACCGGTGGTGCTGCAAGGTGGCGAAACTGGCACCCCTAGCTAGAACAACTAAAGC